>QHNR01000109.1 GCA_003218475.1 Verrucomicrobiota bacterium
TCGTCGACCGCGACGTGGCGCACATTTTGGCGCCCGATCCCCAAAAGCGCTGCTGCCTTTGCGATGGAAAAATGCGTCTCGCTCGACGCATACATGCGCAAGCGGTCTGACGACGAGTCTTTCGCCTGCCGCGCCGCCGCGATCGCGGCCAGATTAGCCATCGAGCCACCGCTGACAAAGAGTCCGCCGGCTTCAGGATTGAATCCAAGAATTTGCCGTATCCAATCAATCGTTAGGCGTTCAACTTCCACTGGCGCCGGTGCGGAACGCCAGACCGTCAGATTCGAATTTAATGTCGAGGCGAGCAGGTCGGCGACCGCCGCCAGCGGAGTCCCAGGGGACTGTACGTAGCCAAACATTCGCGGGTGAGCGTTTTGCCGGCTAAATGGAATGATCGTCTCGCGAAAAACCTTCAACAGTTCGTCGAAATGGGTCCCTTTGGTCGGAAGCGCGACGTCGAGCCGGTCGCGAATCTCCCGTGAAGATGTGTGATGATATACCCTGCGATCTCGGAGCTCACCGTAATAAACCGCCATAAGTTGGATAACGGAATTGCCCCAGTCACGTAGTTCATCGGAAGAAGGCTCAAGCATTTTCACGTAGTATGCTTCGCGCCGATGGGGTTGTCAGCCTCCGCACGAGGACTTTTGCGGAAGGGATTTCAGATCCTGAGCGTCAATGTTTGAGCGAGATAACTTCCCGAACCTCGACGATGACTAATCGCCTGCTACGTTCGCGCCATTCACAAGCCCATAACCGAAACTGAAGTGCCACTCCGGCTCGGAGTCGACCCGCGCTTTCAAGATCGCGAACGTCAGCCGGGTCTCGACCTTCTCCGTGCCCTCGCCATCATTGTTGTCGTCATCTATCACGCGGCGCTTTTCGGATTCAAATTGCCCGGCCGCGTTGATCGCTTCGGCTGGATCGGAGTCGATCTTTTCTTCGTCCTCAGCGGTTACTTGATGGGCGGGCAATTGCTCGCCCCGCTCGCACGCGAAAAATCGATCAAACTTGGGCGCTTCTTCGCTCGCCGCGTCTTCCGGATCATGCCGGCTTACTTCGTCATTCTGGCGGTTTACTTCTTGTTGCCGTCGTGGCGCGAGTACCCCGACATGGCGCAGCCGCTCTGGAAATTCCTTTTATCTGTCCAAAACATTGCGCTTCACGGCGGGACCGCGTTCTCGCATGCATGGTCGCTCGCGGTCGAAGACCAATTCTATCTTTGTCTTCCCTTCATCCTGCTCTTCGTGAATCGCTGGCCGCGTGCTGCGATCATCATTCCATGCGTTATCGTTTTCGGCGGGATCGCATTGCGCACGTTTCTCGCCTGGAAGAATCCGGCAATCGACGGCGGCGTTTCGTTCCGCGGGTTTCAAGCGTGGATCTATTATCCATCCTGGACTCGGCTCGATCCGCTCGTCTTCGGCGTTGTGCTCGCCGCAATCGAAAAGTTCCGACCACACTGGTGGAAACGATTGATGGATTTTGCGATCTGGCTTTGGCTGCCCGCTCTGGTGCTGATCAGTTATGGCTTATTCCTTGGCGAAGGCGACAATCTCACAGTCAAAGCCTGCGTCTGGCAATTTCCGCTCATCGCACTCGGTATGGCGGGGCTGCTGATCTGCGCGCAAAGTCCGCGCTTGATTTTTCGGCGAATAAAAATTCCCGGCGCAGCGTTCATCGCCAGCATCGCTTACAGCGCGTACCTGATACAGAAACTCGTCATGCACCAAGTCCTCCAGCTTCTGCGCGCAACACCGCAAGCAATTGAGGCCGGGTTGACTCCGATTATCCCGCTGACATCAGTGTGGGCGCTTCTCCTTGTCGAATTTTGCGTCTATGCCGCCGCGACGCTGCTATTTCTAGCGGTAGAGCGACCTTTTCTTCAGCTTCGTAAGCGACTCGCGCCGCGGAAGTATGCATTGAAAAAATAGCGAACCCAGGTTCTCCCGCTCTACTCTATAAACTCCGCGAGGGACCGATATTTCTCGCTGAGTTCTTTAATCCGGTGCTCGTAATGATGAATGCGGCGGATCGAACGGAAGACCAGCCAGGTGCCGAGCACGACCAGACCAAGGTTCAGGAGCATCAGCGGCGCCAGCAGAGGCATCACCTTCTCCATGCTGTAATAGCGCGAGGTCGCGATGAGCGCGCTCAGTACCGATAGAGGCAAAGCGAACACGGCGATACCAGTGCGCAAGGAAGCCAGCGCAGTTCGTTTCTCAGCGAGGAGCACTTGGATTTCGCCAAAGATAACGCTGTCCAGCTTGGGAAGCCCGTCCGCCTCCATACTCATTTGCTTTCTAATCTAATCGATTCAGCACAAAACTTGAGCAAAAACCGCCTCTCCCTTGTTCGGGAGAGGAATGCTTGCGGAGTCGTAGCCTCGCGCGGAGGTTGGAGGTGAGGGTGTAAATCATGGCAAAAGAACAACGAATCGCGCTTGTGACCGGCGCGAACAAAGGGATCGGCTTTGAAGTTGCACGGCAACTGGCGCGCAAGGGCTTTCATGTTTTCCTCGGCGCCAGGAACGAAGAGGCAGGCAAGGCAGCGGCACAGAAGCTGAACCGAGAAGCCGAAGAGGAACGCTCCAGCGAAAATACTCGCGGCGGTGCAGTCACCGCTTTGAAGATCGACATCTCGAAACCAGAGAGCATTCGGCGCGCAGCAGAAGAATTTTCGAGAACAAGCGATCGGCTCGACTCGCTGGTAAACAATGCCGGCATTCTGCTCGACAACGACAAAGAGATCCTCACGAGCACGCCAGAGGTATTCGAGACCACGTTGCGAACGAACACTCTTGGCGCGCTGCTGGTGTCGCAGGTGTTCGTAGCGTTCCTGAAAAAGAGCGACACGCCGCGCATCGTGAACGTCTCCAGCGGCGGCGGCCAATTGAGCGATGGCGCCGACGGCTGGGCGCCCGCCTATTGTATTTCGAAGACAGCACTCAACGGCGTTACCGTGCAGCTCGCTGCGGCATTACCAGAGTTCGCGGTGAATTCAGTGTGTCCGGGTTGGGTCCGCACCGACATGGGCGGCTCAAATGCTACGCGCTCCGTCGCAGAAGGCGCGTCAGGGATAGCGTGGTTGGCTGCTGACGCACCTCAGACGGAAACAGGAAAGTTCTGGCGTGATCGCAAAGTGATCCCTTGGTGATTTCGGCACCGCGTAAACATGTAGGGTTCCCGCCCCGCGCAGTCGCTGTAGCATCCGCTGTCTCAGCGGAGAAACAGGCATTCGTTTTTCCTGATCTCGTGCGTTCCTGATTCGTTTCTCGTCCTAATCGGCTTTGCGTTCGTTGACCGACACGATTTCGAGATCGTCGCTAGCCGGTGCTAACACAAGCGTTTTGTCGATCCTACCCGACGAATGTTTGCCGCCGTTGCGCAACTCATACCGCAGCGGAAACGTCACCCGCACGCGGTTAGTGGTCTCCGGCTCGACCTTGATGTCGCCGGCGAGCCAGAACCGCCGTTCCGGCCAGCGCTCCGCGTATCGCTTTAAATCCTCCCGGATTTTTTCGCGATTCATGACGCCCTGGTCGTAGTAATGGACGCGATCGGCGAAAAAATCCGCTTCCGCGCCGACGTGCGGATCCAGCCCCGCCAGCACAAACGCACCGACATAATCGCGCAGCCGTTCCGGGGTGACATTCTGCGCCGGAGAACTGTTCTCTGGGGCTGTAGCCGGCGGCGCTGACGCCGGTTCCGTGCTCTCCGAGACGATTGGCGCCGTACCCTGAGCCGATTCTTGCGGCGGTGTTCCAGTCCCGCTTCCTGGTGTTTCGCTAGTGCGAGCCGATGATCTCTCTCGCGCGTTCGTTGTCGCCATGGTTTGTCGCTCACCTTTGCGCAACCACCGCCACGTCTCCGAACTCTGCGCGGAATCGGCAGGGCTTGTCGTCACCGCTGGCTTCGCCCCCAACGCTTTGCTGGTATCGACGTCAAGCTGACCGGTAATCGGCAGGCCGTTGCGAATCTGGTACCGCGTCAGCGCCGCAGACAGCTGGCTGCTGTATGCGCCGTCGATCTGGCCCGAGTAAAAACCACCGTCTCGCAATTTTTCCTGCACCTCGCGCACGTTATCGTCCGCCGAAACGGATGCGATGACGGAAAGCGTGACCGCGACAGTGAAAACCAACACACGATTAGTCACACATTTTCAATCGAGGGCCACCTGTCGGTTGCTCCTCATTTAGTTGTACTCCAAAACGGCAAGGACACCGTGCCGCGCCGCGTCCCCGAAACGTGCGCCGGCACCGACGTCACCCGTTCGTGCTACCATCAGCGGTGCCGCTCATCATCCTTGCACTGCTGGTTTTTGTTCTGCTCGCGTTAGCCGGCGTGGTTTTGCTTTCCCTTGCTGTGCGCTACCGCGCCGGCACTGCTCGACGGCAAGCGCGGCGCTGGATCGCCAGTCTAAATGTGTGGGTGACCAGCTTCTCGGCCGTTTTCTTTCTCTCCTTCACCTTGCTGCTCTCCTTTTGGATCGAGTCAGCGTTTCGGTTTGCTCTGATTGGTATGGCTTTTGGAGGCATTCTCGGCTTGGTCGGTTTAGCGATGACCCGTTGGGAAAGCCAACCAGAAGGACTCTTCTACACTCCAAGCCGATGGCTCGCACTTCTCGTCACGTTGGCAATCGCAGGACGTTTTGTCTATGGCTGGTGGCGCGCCACGCACTCCGGCAGCAGTCCTTCCAGGGATCAGCACTGGCTGATCGGGGCCTCCGGAACGCAGCTTTCCGTGGCAGTCGCTGCCGGGTTGATAGGTTACTATCTGGTCTACTCGATTGGTGTGCGCCTGCGAGTGGCGGGCCACGAGCAGCGCCGGTCCAACAACGCCGCACGCCGGCTTTCAGTCCGATGAAAGAACGAACCGATTGCCTTCGCTGTCCTTAAACATCGCGTAAGTGCCCCAGGGTTGTTTTTGCGGCGGGCCTTCAAATTCCACGCCGCGCTTCTTCAGTTCGGCATACGTCTTGTCAATGTCATCGCACGCATACGACATATTCATAAACGATCCGATGCGTTTTTCGTCGCCTTCGGGTGTGAACAACACAACGCGTGTCTCTGCTTTCGGCACGCGCAATTCGATCCAGCGCTGTTTCTCATCGAAAGGCTGGTCGGTGATAATCGTGAACCCGAGTTTATCCGTGTAAAAATCCAGGGCCCGGTTCTGATCGGCCACCGGAATACTGACGAATTTGATTTGCTTGATCATGATGCGCCGAACGTAATTCCGCCGCTGCGTTCGCGTCCAGGGACGAACAGGCATTCTCATCAGAAACTGCTGTCCGTTTATCGGTATAGCGCATACTGTAGCCGCCTCGCTGCGCGAGGCGCCATGCCCAGATTCCGCCAAACAATCCCGATCGACGACTACGTAATTGATGTTCTAATGCGGGACATTGTCGGGCACGATCAGCAACCGGCCGCTTTTCTGGTTTATCTGTATCTTTACGGGCAGGTCGCGCGGAAAAAATGGAAAC
>QHNR01000113.1 GCA_003218475.1 Verrucomicrobiota bacterium
TAATCAGGTTGCGTCAGCTCTGTGACCATTGATCAACAATATCGCTCAGAAGTCTTTTAATTCGGAAGAGCAAATGAAATGATCGCGTCTTTCGCGCGATAATTCGACCAAAACAGTTCGCCGTCGAAAGTAAGCGAACGACAAGCAAACGGGACTACAGCGATATCTTTGACCCTTGGCGTTTCCTGTTGCGGATCGAGTCGCGCGATTCGCCAGTCCTCGTTTGGCTTCTCCTTGCCACGAAGGACGTAGATCGATCCATCGACGAATGTGTGGCCGGAGATCTCCGCGCCGATGTCGATCTTGCAAATAACATTGCCCTTTTCGTCGTACTTAAGAATGTGCTTCTCATACCATTGGCTCAGATACAGGTTCACGCCGTCGTAACTGAGGTACGAGCCCGTGAAATCAGGGCAGGCAAACAGTCTTGAGAATGCGCCGTCGCTGTATCGATAAACGTAGCGATCGTCATTCAATCCTTTGCCGACGGTGAAATGCATCGCACCATTCGTCGCCACCGCGGCCCAAACAATTCCCGGCGGATCGATTTCATCGACCACTTTCCATTTTTCAACGTCGATCTTATGAAGAGTGCCGAGGTCGCGCGAGCTCATCCAGAGGTGATTGCCGTCCCACGCCAGCGCTTGCGGTGTTATCGCCGGCGAAGGAAGCCGGCGCTTTTCGATAATTTGCGCTTCCGCCATTTTCAAAACTCGATCCTTTGGATCAACAATCGTTTTTGTTTCCAATCCGTGCAAGGATGCGCCGCAATAACGTTGATAGTCCCGGTGCTACCTGTCAGGCTCGTTACGAAGGCCGAACGCGGCGCGCAAAACAACGCGCGCAGTTGTGAGCGCGTTTCTTTTTTTGCGAGTATCAGCAAATTCGAAGTTGGTAGTTCTCGCGCATGACTGCATCAAGAATTTTCATCCTGACACTGCTGGCGATGCTCGCTTTCGCGAGCAATTCGCTGCTTTGCCGAGCCGCACTGAAACAAACCGGCATCGATGCAGCTACGTTCACCTTTATTCGTATTTTTTCCGGCGCCTTGGCGCTCTGGCTTCTTATGAACGTTCGAAGAAGGATAACAATTGATAGAACGGCTACGCCTTTAGCTGCTGGCACAAAGACCAGAGTCGGATTTCCTTCACCTTCATCCTCTTCCAAAAGGAGAGGCGATCCCTTCTCCCCGAGCGAGACGTTAGGAGGAGGGTCCTTGGCTGGAAAATCGTGGGCAACTGGATCTCTGCTCTCGCGCTTTTTACGTACGCGGCTGCCTTTTCATTTGCATACGTCGATCTCTCGGCCGGTACTGGCGCTTTGCTTTTGTTTGGCGCAGTTCAGGCAACGATGATTTTCTGGGGACTGCACAAAGGCGAGCGGCTGGATGCGATCCAAATCGCTGGCTTGGTTGTCGCTGTGACCGGACTTGTCATCCTTGTGTTTCCCGGACTTTCCGCTCCGCCGTTGATCGGTTCGATCCTAATGCTGGGTTCCGGAGTGGCTTGGGGCGTTTATTCGCTGCGCGGTAAAGGAGTACAAAATCCGGCCAGCGTCACCGCCGGCAATTTTGTCCGCGCTGTTCCGTTCTCGGTTGTTGTCTGGATTTTCTTCCTTCCGTGGGCCCATGTCGATCCCGCTGGAGTCGGCTATGCCATAATCTCTGGGGCAATTGCGTCAGGTCTTGGCTACGTAATTTGGTATAGCGCACTGCCGGGCCTGAAAGCTGCCAGCGCCGCAACAGTCCAACTTAGTGTCCCGGTTCTGGCCGCGACTGGTGGAATATTGTTGCTCGGTGAATCGATCACATTGCGTTACGTGCTCGCCTCCGTCGCTGTGTTAGGCGGTATTGCGCTCGTCGTAGTAACTCTGCATTCCCAGGATCAAACTGCTTCCCGCGTCGAAGAATCGCGATCATGATCTCGATCATATGAACGGAGTAATCGTTATCGTGGCGTATCGGCCCAAGCCTGGAAAGGAAAAGGATACGCTGGAGCTCGTGCGGAGTCGTGTTCCAACTTTGCGCAAGGAAGGTATGGTGACTGATCGCGCCCCCACTATCATGCGCGCACGCGACGGCACCATCATCGAAGTCTCGGAATGGAAATCGCACGAAGCGATCGACGCGGCGCACAAGAATCCAATCGTCCTTGCGATGTGGAACAAGTTCTTTGCGGTCTGCGACTGCGTCCCGCTCAACACGCTACCTGAATCCGCTGAGCTGTTTGCCGGCTTCGAACCGATATTGGATTGACTACTGACTTAACTTCTCAACGTCTCAACCTTTCATGAATGACAATATTCAGCTCGGCGCGGTCGAAGACCACGGCGGAATCCTGACCATCCGCGGCGGAGGCGCGCAGCGAGATTGGAATGGCATTCACTACAAGCAAGGCATGTCGCGCAAAAATGTCGGCACGACCAGCCTATCAGCGAACATCGCGACTATTCCTCCGGGCGGCGTTGCGTATGCGCATATTCATGTCGGCTTCGAGGTGATCCTTTACATCATTGAAGGAAAAGTGCGTCACGAATTCGGGATCGGCTGCAAGCAGACGATTGAAAACGAAGCCGGCGATTTCATTTACATCAAACCCGGCGTGCCTCATGAAGTCTTCAACATGAGCGATACCGAACCGGTTGTCGCCTTTGTCGCGCGTTCGTCCGCCGACGAATGGGACAACATTATTCCTTACGACCGCAGCCAGCCGGACTAAGCGCAGAACAACCACAGAAGCGGCAATGACCACGCAAAGGTCGATCTTAGTCAAAGACAATCACGTGGACATGTTTCGGGCCGTTTCTTCGCTAACGCTGCGCTTTACGGGAGAATCTGAAATCTGAAATCGCCTTTGGTCACATGCGTATCGACTGACACCACACCCCAGGCCACCTTGTAGGTTCCTGGTCCAAGCCGCGGCAGTGAAATCTGCAGAAGCGAACGACTGGAGCGATCCGAATGCGTGTCTTTCTTGTCGACCTGTTTTCCGGTCGCATCGAAGACTTCAATACTGCTAAACGCAGGCTCGATCGCTTCCGTGAACCAAATCCGCACCGCCTCCGGCGCGGAATGTATTTTGCCTCCGACAGCCGGATCGGAGCGCTCCAAAAAGGCATGCGCGCTTACTCGCGCGGCCGGCAGAAGTACCAGAAGACAGAAGGAAAGGATGCGACAAAGCGAGTTCACTTGTTTAGGGAGGCTACACGCGCTACTCACAAAACAATTCTCTTATGGAGTGACAGTCACCTGCCCAACCATGCCCAACTCGTCATGTATGGCGCAGATGTAAGGGAAGATTCCGGGGTTCGGGAAAGTGACGCGGAAACGTGTCACGCCAAGGGGCAACTGTGGCAGCCCGCGCCGTTCTTGAAACGCCTGAATGATGAACCCCGAGTGGGTGCTGTCGGAAGTGGAAGCGATGATGGCGTGCCGGGCCCCATCCGGATCGACTGTTACGTCGGGGGAAGGATTCCTGAGGTCCACCGGCTCGGTCCCGAAGGTAATGGTATGCGGGAAAAGTGGACCCGGGTTATCCCATTCGACCGTTTGACCGGCATGGATTCGGATATTCTCGTGGGAAAAGCGCACACCCACGATGGTGCTGGTGCCGCCTGCCGTTCCTGTGATCTCTGCGAACCCCGCCATGACTCCCAGTGGTGAGTTAGGGACTCCATGAGGCCCGTGCATGTCCTTTTGGCCATCGGAAAGCAATTCGTCGCTCTGACTCGCCGCCTGGTTGTCATAGAACGCCTGAGTGTGGGGCAGCGGCTCGTTCGCCGCGAGGACGTGAATCCGTCCATCCATATTTACATGCATCAGACAGGTCAGCTTGAAATTCCCGGCCGCCGGGAAGATGACGGTAAAGGTCTGCCCCGTCACCATCAGGGGCGTGGTGACGCAAGTCGAACCATCGAAGGTGGCCGGGTCACTCGAAAAGCCCGGGCACCCCACCGCGGGATCAGGGCGCACCTGGCCGGCCATGAGAAAAGTCACGGTGTGCGGCTCGTCCGCCTGGAATGTCCAGGTGATTCTGTCTCCGGCGTGAATCCAGATTTCATTGGGCAGAAAAGCCAGAGCCGCAATTGCTTTGTCGTCGGTCTCGGCGCCGACAGTCGCGGTCCACTGCGCCTGCACCATCTGTGGAAGGATCAGAAGGGCGAGGAACAAGGGCCAGCGGAAGATGGCTGCAAGCCGAGTCCGCCCGGTTTTGTTTATGCCTGGGGTAGGTGTAATCTCTTTCGTTTTGGTTTTCATAGTTTGCCTTTCATCGCGCTGAAGCTCAGCTTCTAATGCGCCAGGGCGTTAGTCGTGCGGGTTCTCTCGCGGGTGGTCATGTAAATATCCAGGTTCCCGAGCCCGCCCGGACGGTTGGAGGCGAAGAAAAGCGTCTCGCGGTCCGAAGCGATGAACGGCTGTTGGTCGATGAACGTGCTGTTCACCGTGGCGCCCACGTTAAGCGGGGCCGACCAGGGGTCGAGGGTGGTCTCGCGCGTGGAGACCCAAAGGTCTCTCAAGCCGAAGCCGCCCAGACGGTCCGAGTCCAGGAACAGCTCCAGACCATCGAACCGGACGCTGGGGCGCTGCTCGTTCAGTGGGCTGCTGAGCTCCGGCACCAGGACGGCTGGTCCCCACGAGCCGTCCGCAGCCTGCGCGCTAACGTAGATGTCGAACAAACCCGCCAAACGGCTGCTCCCGAAGTAGAGCATGGGGATTCCAGCCTCTTCGGTCTCCAGGAAACTGGCTCCGGCGTCTGTGGAAGCGCTGTTGACCCCAGGCCCGGCATCGACGGGCTCTTCCCACCCGAAGTCATCGTGCGTGTTCGCGCGCCGGGAGATATAGATGTCGCGCAGACCGAAGCCGCCCGCACGGTCGCTGTTGAAGTACATCGTGTGCCCGTCACGCGAAAAGGAGGCGGTGTCCTCGTTGGAGGCCGTGTTGATCGTCGGCCCCAGGTTCACGGGCTCGCCCCAGGCATCCTCGCGGCTGGCGCGCTGCGAGACCCAGACGTCGTTTCCGCCAAAGCCTCCAGGGCGGTCCGAATTGAAGTAGAGACTCAGGCCATTCTTGGAGAGCGCCGGGCCGGCGTCGATGAACCCGGTGTTGACGGCTGGGCCGAGGTTGACCGGAGGCGACCACTCCGAGAACCCCTGTGCCGCCAAGAACCTAGGTGCCGTCAGTAGCACGGACGCGGCCAGCGCCAGCAGCAGCGCGAAGATTGCCTTGGAAGTGATTCGAGACCCGAAGTTATTGATAGGAATTTGCTTTTTCATAGCTGTGATTTCTTTCTTTTTGGTTTCGTAATTTGCCTTCTACTGAGATGAACAAGAAAGACCGGCGAAACTGATCATCGGATTTCCGAAAATTCTCCGGAAAAGCTTTCGCGTGTAGAAAGCTTTTGAAGGTGATAGGATGCGAAGGAGAACCTTATCGATATGCCTTCGGTCTCTCCGCAACACGTGACCCAGCTTCTGGCGGATTGGAGTCACGGGGACGATGCCGCCCTCGCAGAGTTAACCCCGCTGGTCTATGAAGAACTCCGGCGCCTCGCTCATCATTTTATGGAGGGACAGCGTCCCGAGCACACATTGCAAACGACGGCGCTGGTCAACGAGGCTTATCTGCGCCTGGCCGGCCAGACCCACCCGAGCTTTACGAACCGCTCACACTTTTTTGCCGTTGCGGCGCAAGCGATGCGTCAAATCCTGGTCAATTATGCCAAGGCGTCTCAGTCCCAAAAACGCGGTGGCGGCGCGCTCAAAGTAGAGCTGGACGAGGCCGCGCTGATCTCGCCCGAACAGACCACAGAGATTCTCGATGTGCATGAAGCGCTGGAGAGATTGGCGACGCTCGACTCAAGAAAAGCTCACGTCGTGGAATTGAAATACTTCGGCGGCCTTAAGCATGATGAAATCGCTGAGGTCCTGAAGATCTCGACCGTGACAGTTCGACGTGATTGGGTCTTTGCCAAGGCATGGCTGTACACGGAATTGCATAGCGCCACCTGACAGAAACGAATTTCAGACACTAATTTCACTAATTTACACCAATGGATTCAGTGGTTTACGCAAGCCGTAAGAAATTTCGCGGCAATTAGTGTAATTCGTGTCGGATTTCACCGATTCACGCAAATGGATTTGACGAGGTTCGTGACGATTCGTGTAATTCCTGTCCCAAATTCGTGGCAATTAGTGTAATTGGTGTCTATGAGGCCGGCGCGGTTACAAACGATTGAGGAAATCTTTCATGCAGCGCTGGATCAAGAGCCGGACCGGGTTGGCGCATTCCTAGACGCGGCCTGCGAAGGTGATGACGTTTTGCGTCGTAACGTAGAAGCACTCCTCGCTTCACATCAACGAGCAGGCGCCTTCATTGAAGCCCCAGTTGGAGGCATTGCGACGCGGATTATAGAAAATGGGCAAGCTGATTTGCTCGTCGGCCAGACGATCGGCCACTACAAAATTTCTAAACGGATCGGCAGCGGTGGAATGGGCGAAGTCTATCTTGCCACCGATATAACAGCTGGCCGCGAGGCCGCGCTCAAACTCCTGCCCACGCGCTTTACCAGCGACGCCGAGCGCCTGAAGCGGTTTCAACAAGAAGAGCGCGCCCTAGTCGGGCTCAATCATCCAAACATCCTGACGGTTTACGAGATCGGCGAGGATCATTCTACTCATTACATTGCCAGTGAACTGATCGAAGGCGAGACACTACGTCAACGTCTGATGCGCGGGCGAATGGAGTTGAGGGAAGCTGTTGACGTCGCGATCCAGGTGGCGAGCGCGCTCGCCGCCGCCCACGAAACCGGCATTGTCCATCGCGACATCAAACCGGAGAACATCATGCTCCGTCCGGACGGGTACGTGAAAGTCCTCGACTTCGGGATTGCAAAGCTTGCCGAATCCGCCTTCGCCGAGGATACGGCGGACGGGGCAGGATCGGTAACACTTGCTGCGACCAATCTGGGCTCAGTATTGGGAACGGTTCGTTACATGTCGCCGGAACAGGCGTGCGGCGCGCAGGTTGATAAAAGCACCGATATCTGGAGTCTCGGCGTGGTGCTTTACGAAATGGTAACCGGGCATGCGCCGTTCACCGGCGACCCGCCTTCGCAGAGCTACGGCGCGGCAGGCACACCAGGAGAGGCAATGGCTTCGATTCTTGAGAAGGAACCACTGCCGCTCACAAGTTACGTCGCGCACACTCCCGCCGAGCTTCAGCAGATTATCAGCAAAACGCTGCGCAAAGAGCGCAAAGAACGGTATCAGAGCGCCAACGAATTGCTTGAGGCGCTCAGAGATCTTCGTCACAAAATGGAATTCAAGGCTGAGTTGAAACGCTCCACCGCGGCTCCCAAATTGGCAGCGTTCGTCATGCTGGCGGCGATGGTCGTGGGAGCGTTTTTTGCTTTCCGAATGTCGCGACACAGGGCAGTACCGCTCCCACCTTTCCCGGAGAAATCGATCGCTGTGCTGCCATTCCTGGATCTTAGCCAGGCAAAAGATCAGGAATACTTCTGCGATGGCATGAGCGAGGAAATTCTCGACGCCCTGGCCAAGGTAGATGGGTTGCGCGTCGTGTCCCGCACTTCGTCGTTCTCGTTCAAAGGGAAAAACCCCGACGTGAGTGATCTTGGGAAGAAGCTCAACGTCGAAAATGTAGTGGAAGGAAGTATGCGACGGGACGGGAATCGCGTTCGCATTAGCGCGCAGTTAATTAATGCGCGAAACGGTCTTCAGCTTTGGTCGGAAACTTACGAACGCGAATTGCAAGGCGTCTTTGCGCTCCAGGATGAAATTACTCGCGCAATTGTTGACGCGCTCAAAATCAAGCTGGCCGTTTCGCTTCCCGCCCATGAACAACGTAATACCGAGGCATATGATCTTTATTTACAAGGTCTCTACTTCTCGAACAAAGGCAGCGAGGAGGATTTGCGGAAAGCGCTCAGTTTCTTTCAGCGCTCTCTCGAGAAAGATCCGATATTTTCGCGTGCCTGGACTGGGATCGCGAAAGTCTGGTTTTTTTTAGCGGACGTACATGTAAAACCGCTCGACGCTTATCCGCAATCGAAGGCGGCCGCGTTGAAGGCGATTGCGCTCGATGAAAAAGATGCGGAGGCACATTGCTACCTTGGCGAAGCGAAACGAATTCTGGACTGGGACCTGACGGGGGAGGATGCGGAATTAAACCGCGCGCTGCAGCTCGATCCCAACTCGGCATCCGTTCACCTTTTCCTGGCGCTACTGCCGCTCTTCCGAGGCGAGCTGAAAGAAGGGCTCGGGCTTGTGCTGGAAGCGGAAAAATTGGATCCGCTCTCACCGATTATTAGCTACGTTGCCACCGCTGCCTACTTGGCCGACAAGCGCATCGACGAAGCAATTATCGCTGGCCAGCGGACCCAGCGACTCGATTCACATTACTTTTATCTGGATTCGAATCTGGCCGCCGCCTACCGCGAGAAAGGAAATTTTGCAGAAGCGATTGCGCTCTACACGAAAGCGCAGGAGGAGCAGCGTTTCCCGAGTAGCGGCCTTGCCATCACCTACGCGCGGATGGGCCAACAGGCCGAGGCAAAGAAGATTCTCGATCAACTCCTCCAAGAAAGGCAGACCCGATACGTCTCGGCGCAGACGATCGCGGCAGTTTACGTCGCGTTCGGCGAGAAAGAAGAAGCTTTTCGCTGGCTCGAGCGCGCCGCTGCCGAACACTGTGGAACTCTACAGTGGATCGCGTTCCTTCCCGAGTTTGGCGCGCTTCGTTCCGACGCACGTTTCCCGCAGTTTCTGCGGCGAATCGGCGTTGCGCATGGCTCGATTTTGGCGATTACGGAGGCAACTCTCACAGCCAATAACGATCCGAATGCCCAGGCTCACCTGACCCTGAAGATTGGAGTAAAGCCACGACCAGGTACGCAAAACGGGCACGTTGTGAGGATTAAGGTCGATTTCTACGACCGGACGAAAGATAACAAAATGAAGCCGACTAACGCGCGGACAAGTTATAGTTGGCTTACCGCTTCCGAGGACTGGACGGACGCAACTCCGAAATTACTGGCAGCCACTTACGTGCGTCCAAAAAACCAATCGCCGTCGCCTGACGGACGCCAATATGGGGGATTCATTGTCGGAGTGTATTTCGACGGCCAGTTACAAGATGTGCGAGCGAGTCCACCGGAATTAGTAACGTTTTTTCCGGCTCCGGATCAGCTCGCTCCCTCACCGAGTGTGGCCCCATAAGTTCGTTATGCTGTAGCCGCGGTCTGCGACCGTCACTGGAATCCCGAGTGAAAGGGCGATGCTTTCCCTTTGACCCACGCTGGGCGGAAGCTAAGGGTCGGTCCAAATGAAACTTGTTAGTTGTCGGGCAGTTTGCTAAACCACGGAAAGTTTAGCGAGAGGAGCTTGTCATCAAGCAGCCATCCTTTTGGAGCGCTCGGCTGGGCATAGTGGGAATTCCTTTGCTTCTAGCCTCGATCTCATTTGGCCAGCAGACTGTGCACGCATCTGGGGAGGCTGACCGGCGTGTGGCTACAGTAGTGGAGGTTATCGTGACCGGTTCGAACATTCCGACAGCGGAAGAGACGGGCCCCAATCCAGTGGATACGTATCGGCCGGCAGATCTCGAAAAACTGGGCATCCGCAATACAACGGACCTGACAACTTTTCTGCCGCAGGAGGCCGGTGGAACCGTCAACCTGAACATCGCCAATGGCGGGGACGGTACTGTCCAATTCAACCTGCGCGGCTTCTTGCCCAAGGAAACCCTTGTGCTTGTCGATGGAAAACGTGTCGCCTTTGGTTCGTTGGGCGTCGCCGGTGCCAGCCAGGCTGTGGATGTCAACCTCCTTCCCTTCGTGATGATTGACCACATCGACATCCTGAAGGATGGCGCGTCGGCTGTGTATGGCTCCGACGCCATTGCCGGCGTGGTCAACTTCTTTTTGATCCACAAATTCCGTGGTCTGGAGATCGGGGGCAGCTACGGGAACACAAACCTCGGAGCGTCTAACGATATGGGAGAGTGGGAGGCGTGGCTGAAAGCCGGCACGGGTGATGATAAGACCGACATTGTGGTCATTGCCGATTTCTGGGAGCGCACCGGCGGCCTTTTCAGCCGCGACCGGGATCTCTCCAGTAACGCCTTTGAAATACCCTGGGGTGGGATCGATAATCGCAGCGAGCATGAGCCTGGCCACATTGGAGATATTATAGGTTTCCGCTTGATCCCAAAATTGTTTTTCAGTGCGAAGTCGCCGCCACCGCACTCAGCTCCAAACGTGGCGACGTCTCCATTTTATAAGAACCCCTTTGTGATCGCGCCCAATGCATATCCAGGGCCCCCCGGTATAAATCCAGTTACTGGGTTGCCAGAGACCGGCCCTATTCAGTATAAGGGAGGTGGCGACTACTTCTTCTTGAATTTCAGGGCTTTCACGCCAGCGCTTCCGCCGGCTGATCGCCAAGCTTTCTACGGTTCGTTCACGCGCGATCTGTGTGACAAATACCTGACGGTGTTTGCCGACTTTAAATATGTCCGCTCATTTTTCGATTCATCCCTCGCAGCTGTTCCGTTTGTCCCCGATCCATTCAAGATGCCAGGTACTAACATAGGGTTTAGCCCCTTCAGCATCAGCGTCCCAATCCAGAACCCGTTTAATCCGTTCACCGTCGCCGATGCGACCTTGGATATTAACGGAGTCCCAACCCCCATAACTACAGGGGTTCGGTTTCGCGCTATTAACGATACCGGTCCCAGAAGTGAAAAGTTCACCTACTGGGATACGCTCTTCGACGTCGGGCTCAAAGGTGAGATGGGGGAATTTGGCGATTATTTCAAGACTTGGAACTGGGAAGCAGGGTTCCGTTATGCCCGAAACGAGGGGCAGGATTTGTCGTTAGGCGACGTCAGTCAGGCTGGACTGCGGGCCGCGCTTTTGGATACGAATCCAGCCACGGCGTTTAATCCGTTCCTAGGCTTCCTTGGCCACAACAGCAAGGCGGCCAGAAGCAGAGTTTATGTTACCCTGCAAAATACTGGCGAGTTCGAGCTACCATTAGGTTACCTAACCATTAACGGTGACTTGTTTAATCTTCCCGCCGGGCCGGTCTCATTTGCGATCGGCGGTGAGTACCGCGGGGAGAGAATGACGCGCGATCGTGATCCGCTCAATTCCACGTTTCAAACGATTGGCTCGGGAAATGGCCAAGGCTACCGGGCGAACCGGGATGTCTGGTCAATCTACCAGGAGGTGCGGGTTCCCTTCACCAGCCCCGCATGGAACTTTCCCGGTTTTTATAGCTTCGAAGTTGACTTCGCCGAGCGCGAGGAATGGTACAGCCAAAACACTTCAACAGTTCTAACTCCATTCCAGCCGGCGACCAGCTCCCAGTATAACGGGCAGCGGCCAAAGCTGTCTGTGCGCTGGCAGCCGCTTGACCCCAAGTATATCGGCGCCCTTACCTTGCGTGGCAGCTACACCGAAGCGTTCCATGCGCCAACACTATTCGAGATGACGCCTGCGGGCACGCAGAACTTCCCCCTTGTGACCGATCCGTTTTCACAGTTGACCGGGAACCAGATCGAGGAGCGCATTACTGGAAATCCCCGCATACAACCAGAAGTCGCCTATGAATGGTCTTACGGGATCGTTTACAGCCCGAAATGGATCAAGGGCCTTACCCTGAGCGCGGATTGGTGGCACATTGATTTGCGATCGCTCATCTCGTCTCTCGGCGCGCAATTCATTATCGAGGCCGAGCTTGCCGGCCTTGTATTTCGGACCCCTCCGCCACCTGGAACCCCGCCCCTCTCGAATGGTCAACCAGACAGGGGCGCAGTTACGCTGGTCATCGATCCTAACGACAACCTTTCCGGCGCGATTTTCGAAGGTCTCGACTACGAAGCAAACTATCTTCTGGATTCTGGGATATTCGGTCACGGCGATTTCGGCCGGCTGACATTCACGGTCAACAGCACCTGGTTGTCCCGGGCTGAGCTCCAGGTTAACCCCGACACCAAACGATTTGGTATCGCCGGTGAATTCCTACCGCGGGGATTCAGCCTGACCAGTTCGCTGCCATGGAATCGGGTCAATTTCAGTCTGTTCTACGACGGCCCGGCTGATACGTGGATGCAGGGTTTCGATGTTGGCGCTGTAGTCCACTGGGTTGGCCAATATGAGGACGACAATGTTTTTCTGACAGGATCGCCGAAGCTAAATATGCCCAGAACCGGGGGGCCGGGTCCGCATATAGGTGCCAACGGACAGATTATCGACAATTCTGCTCCTTTTCCTCAGCGCGCGCGGAAAGTGGCTGATTGGACTACACTCGACTTGATCGCATCGTACACATTCAACCTGCCGCCACCCGCTCCGGCTGAGGTACCTGGCTTTGCCAAGGATGGAGGTAAAAACCTGAAGACGAAGGACGGCAAGGAGAAAAACGTGATGCCAGTCTCCACGGCCGAATCCAATCCCTGTGGATGGCGCGCTTGGTTGAATAACACCACGATTTCCCTTGGGATACAGAACGTGTTAGACACAGATCCGCCCTTCGTGGCCGCCTCCTTTGAGAACGGTTACGACGAATCGCTTGCCACGATCAAAGGCCGGTTTTGGTACGTCCAGCTAAAGAAGAGATTCTAAGAAACGGACCGAAACCACTCGGACTGATCGCGCTCATCTCTGTCCTCTAAACTCCGACTTCCGTGGCAACGTCGGAGTCATGCTTCGCGCTCCTGTTGTAAAGAGCAACAAACACCAGGTCGAACTCAGTGCGCCCGATGAGCGCTATGTCGCAGCTCAAAAATATCTTTGGGTTTAACCAAGCCGCACTGGCGATAAAGCGGCCTGCTCGCAACCGTCGCCCACAGAATGACTGAGTCGGTCTCGCAAGTTCGGCACCACGAAAGCGCTTTCTTCAACAATTGTTTGCCCAGTCCGTGGTCCCGCATTTCGGGAACAACATAAAAATTGGTCAGGTACGCATGAAATTCGGGTTCGTTAACAGGATTCGGGATTTTCTCAACCAACTGCACGCAAATATGGCCGAGCAACCTTTTGCCATCGTCGGCGACCCAGCAGCGCCACGGGTAAGAGCCAGAACGAAATCGCTTCCTCATCCACGATGTGCATCTGCGCATGAACCGCGACTTCGTTTCCGTCACCGTGCCGGTTTCGGTGCGAAATCGATAACGCATCTCAGCCAGCCCGTGGAAATCGCTTGATCTTGCCAGGCGGATTCGCATGCGAGCCATCGACAGATCGTACTTGATTCAACGCCTAGCCACCAGTCGTTTACGTGTGATCAGCAGATCTGATAACAATCCGAGCGATGCTGTAGCGTCCGCTGTCCTCAGCGGAGCTCACCGCAGTACAGGACGCTCTGAATGCGCTGAGGACAGCGCACACTACAGCGCTCGCGCTGCGCACTGTGTTTGCTTGTCGCTGCATCACGCCTTTGTCAGGATCACAACATGAAGCATGTTCTTCTGATCTGTCTTTTTCCCATGACGTTAACAGCTCAAACCATGCAGCAGCTAACTGAACAATTGGGTAAAACTGTTCTGTACAGCGATGTTGCTCTCTCTCCAGATGGCACACACGTCGCATGGGTGCAGTCAATCGCCGCAGCGACATCGACGCAAACCTACATTTGTGGAACATCAGCAAACGCCCGGGCAGTGATGGTCAAAATTCCAACCACCGGCGAAAGGACCGACTTCGACCCCGCCTGGTCTCCCGATTCCAAAACGCTCGCAGTCTTTTCAAGCGCCGGTGAGAAAGAGCAGCGACAACTCTGGATCGTCAATGCGGATGGTTCCAGTCCGAAAAAAATTACAAGCTTGAATGGATACGCAGCGCGTCCGCGTTGGTCGCACGATGGGAGGCAGATTGCTTTTCTCTACATTCAAGGCGCGGGTGGCGGCGGGCCTTTAATGGCGGCGCCCGCAACGACCGGCGTAATCGACACCGCGATTCATAATCAGCGGATCGCCGTCCTCAACGTTGACACCGGCGCGTTACGCCAGGTGTCGCCGGAGAATCTCCACATTTACGATTACGATTGGTCGCCGGACGACAAGATGTTCGTCGCAACGGCGGCGCCAGGACCCGGGGACAATAACTGGTGGATCGCTCAGATCTACACGATCAGCATCGCGAACGGCAACGCCACATCCATTTACAAACCGTCGCTTCAAGTCGCCGTTCCGCGTTGGTCGCCCGACGGCAAGTCGATCGCGTTCATTGAAGGTTTGATGAGCGATGAAGGATTTCACGGCGGCGACCTGTTCACGATGACGGCTGATGGTCGCGAGGTAGTGGATCGCACTCAGGGCCGAAAAACCTCTGTCAATTCATTCTTCTGGCCGGCGCCCGATCACATTCTGCTGATCGAGTGTGTAGGCGGCGGCAGCGCCATTTCCGAATTGAGCCTGACGA
Source organism: Verrucomicrobiota bacterium (assembly GCA_003218475.1). GTDB lineage: Bacteria > Verrucomicrobiota > Verrucomicrobiia > Chthoniobacterales > UBA10450 > Udaeobacter. The sequence continues at coordinate 14,442 of QHNR01000113.1, forward strand.
ACAATTCCGCGCGGACGATTTGGAAAGGTCCGGACGGCATTCACGCATTTGGCAATTTTCCGAACTTCGCCTTGTCGAAAGACGACAAGTTCGCAGCGGCTGTTCGTAGCAGCTACAACTCGCCGCCGGAAGTTTTTGTCGGCCCTGTCGGCGAATGGCGGCAACTAACCAGTAACAATTCTGCGCTATCGCTTACGTGGGGCAAAGCCGAAAGCATCGACTGGACGAACGAAGGATTTAACATTCAAGGCTGGTTAGTGCCGCCGGCCAACGTCGAGCCCGACAAAAAATATCCCATGATCGTGCTCATCCACGGCGGACCGTCCAGCGTGACGACGTCGGAGTGGCCCGCGTCATTCGGAATGTCTCGTGCGATCATCGCCGCGTTGTCTGCAAGCGCTTATTACGTTCTTCTTCCTAATCCGCGCGGCAGCTATGGTCAGGGAGAAGAGTTCACCCGCGCGAACGTGAAAGATTTCGGTGGCGGCGATCTGCGCGATACGTTGGCCGGAGTCGAAGCCGCGGTAAAAAAATACCCAATCGATTCTGCGCATCTCGGCGTGACCGGCTGGAGCTACGGCGGGTTCATGACCATGTGGACTGTCACGCAGACCAATCGTTTCCGCGCCGCCGTCACCGGTGCCGGCATTGCCAATTGGCAAAGCTACTATGGCCAGAATTTGATCGATCAATGGATGATCCCGTTCTTCGGCGCTTCAGTTTATGATGATCCGGCGGTTTACGAGAAAAGTTCTCCCATTCATTTCATCAAGAACGTAAAGACGCCTACCCTCGTCATCGTCGGCGAGCGCGACGCAGAATGTCCTGCATCGCAGTCGTACGAATTCTGGCACGCGTTGAAGACGCTCGGTGTGCCGACAAAGCTGATCATTTATCCGGGCGAAGGCCATCTCTTCATCGACCGGAAGAACCAAGACAACCGAATGGCTCAGACGGTCGCATGGTTCGACAAGTATTTGCGATAACTTCTTTTCCTCTTCCTATGTAGTCTTCTTCCTTCATATAACTGGATCCTCCGAAACAGCGTCATGAGAAAAACATGGAAAATCTGGGGGCTGTGCTTAGCCGCTGTCTCAATTGTTACGATGCAGGCCGGGAAAGACACCAGCGTCACGGCTGCTCAGGTCAACGGCACTTGGCAGACCACAGGCGGTGAAATCAAAATTTGGGCGCTGGGTCATCAACGGCTGCAGATCGAATTTTCGGGCGTTTACGAGTACAAAACATCGCAAGGCCCAAGCGCCAATACAGGAGAAGGCAGCGGCATCGCGACCATTGAAGGCGATACCGCGACCTTCAAACCCGAAGGTGCGGAAGAGGAATGCCGAATCACGTTAAGATTCACTGGCAACAAACTTGTAGTCACCCAAACCGGCATTTGCGGATTCGGCCACAATGTGACCGCCGCAGGCACTTACAAAAGAATTTCCGCCAAGAAACCAAAGTTCGACGCGGAATGAGGGCTGGGTTGGAATTGAAACTCCGTCGTTTCCCACACTCCGTCGCCGCTGCCCGCGCGGCTTTGCCTTCTATGTCGCTCATCCCATTCGCTCCATTCCTGCGTTCCTGCATTCCTTAGAAATTCTGAATTCGAGATTGGACGTTCAACATTGTGCGTTGAGCGTTTGCTTCTAGCATTGCTGTATGCCCAAGCATCTTGTCATTAGCACCAGCGGCAATCCCGACAGCAACAGCCGCCGCATGGGACGCGCTGCTTTCGCGCATCTGCAAAAAAAGAAAATCGATTGCGATTGGATCGACATCCGCGAAATGGACCTGCCACTCTGCGATGCCGACAAATGTTATGGTATGCCGGGTTCGAGAAAATTGAGCATGGCTATTGAGAACGCGGACGGTATCCTTATTGCTGCTCCGGTTTACAATTACGATGTCGCTGCCGCGACCAAGAACATGATCGAGCTCACCGGAAGCGCATGGGAAGACAAAGTTGTAGGCTTCGTTTGCGCTGCCGGAGGCCACGCGAGTTACATGTCGGTCATGGCCTATGCCAACAGCCTGATGCTCGACTTTCATTGCGTCATTATTCCGCGGTTCGCCTTTGCCACGGGCGACGCTTTCGAGGGCGAGCGCATTAGCGACAAAAAAATCACACAGCGAATCGAACAAGTCGCCGACGACCTCGTCCGCTTCACCAAAGCGCTTCGGAGCTAAATCTCCTCGTCACTCGACACTGTTTCTTACTTACCGATGAGAATAAAGATGCCAGCGGCCAGCGCTACAAAGTAGAGTAGGAAAATGGCTGGCCCAAGTTGTAAGCCGAACCCTAGAAGGCCGTCGATAATCAGGTAAACCGCGAGCAAAAGCATGCCGATGTTTTTGGTGATTTTCATGGCTTGCATTTAATCGCAGAGCACACGGAGAGCACGACAATAGATTTCGGACAGCGGATATGGGATACCGGAAAACACCTCGTTACGACGTTAGGAATTCGGCGAGATTTTTCGACAGAATGAACAGAATTATCAGAATTAAAGTGCCAGATTCTTTTCTGAAATAATTTTGTCCATTCTGTTAATTCTGTCATGCTCACCATCGAAGCCCGGGAAGAAGTCTGGCTGCTTAAACACCCGTTCCGGATTTCGCGCGGCAGCCGCACCGAAGCACAAGTTGTCTTCGTGACGGTTAGTGACGGAGAACATGCTGGCCGCGGCGAATGTGTGCCAATCGCGCGTTACAATCAGAGCACTCAGTCAGTCATTGCGCAGATCGAATCAATCAAAGACGAGAAGCGTTTAGATCGACAACATCTGCAAAAACTTCTGCCGGCAGGTGCGGCGCGGAATGCGCTCGACGGCGCACTATGGGACCTGCAAACGAAAATTTCCGGCAAACGCGTGTGGGAATTCGCGAACATCCCGGTCGTTCCCGAAGTCGTAACAACGCTGACAATCAGCCTCGATACGGAAGCCAAAATGGCAGCCGCAGCGAGCGCCAATACGACAGCTCCCGTTCTCAAACTGAAACTCGGCGGTGACGATCTGGACCTTGCGCGCGTCGAAGCCGTGCGCCAAGCAGCGCCCGCGGCGCGTCTCCTCATCGATGCCAACGAATCGTGGTCGGCGGAGCATTATGAAGAAATTGTTCCGGCGCTGAAAGAATTAGGAGTCGCATTGATCGAACAACCGTTTCCAGCCGACGCAGATGAAGTCCTCCAAACCCTGGATCACCCGATTCCGGTCTGTGCCGATGAAAGTTGCCACACAAGTGCTGATCTTTTGCGCCTGACGAATCGCTACGAAACTATCAACGTGAAGCTCGACAAAACCGGCGGCCTAACGGAAGCGCTCCACCTGTGCGAGTGCGCGCGCGAAAGCGGTTTCAAAGTAATGATCGGTTGCATGGTCTGCACTTCTCTAGGAATCGCTCCCGCTCGCCTTCTCGCCACCTTTGCTGAATGGATTGATCTCGACGGCCCATTACTCCTCGCCAGCGATCGCGAGCATGGACTCGCGTATCGCAATGGCAAGATCGAGATGCCATCTCGTGAACTTTGGGGCTAACGCGTAAGTCGCGCGTGAAACGTCAATCGGTCACAGGCAGCCGTTATTTCTGATCGTAAGATGTTACGCGAAGGACGCGCATCGTGACCGGTTTGCCGTCGCGATGAATGCTCCGTTTCTCAATGTCGAACTCGATAATGGATGGCGTTGTGAGCGTGCCGCCGCCGTTCTCCTGATATTCAATCTTGTAATGATTACCTTTCTCTTCGAGCACCCGGTCCACAGGACCGTGGCTACAACTGCCGCGCGCCCTGTTTCCGACACTTTTGAACGCAGCCAGATCGGTTATAACCTCTTGGCGTTATGCCGCGTTGTCCCTGGGCTACTACCGAGCCGAACATCACTTATCACGATCAGGAATGGGGCGTCCCTGTTCACGACGACCGATTGCTTTTCGAATTTCTAATCCTTGAAGGCGCGCAGGCGGGTCTGAGCTGGACAACGATTTTGAAGAAACGAGAGAACTACCGAAAGGCATTCGATGGATTTCGCGTAGAGAAGATCGCCCGCTACGGCGCACGCGATGTGCAGCGGTTGCTTGGCGACGCCGGAATCGTGCGTAACCGATTGAAAATCGCAGCCGCAATCGAGAACGCGAAATTGTTTCGCGCGGTGCGCAAAGAATTCGGGACTTTCGACGCTTACCTGTGGGACTTCGTCGGCGGCAAGCCAATCCAGAATCGCTGGCGGCGCATGGCCGACGTGCCCGCGCGCACACCCGAATCCGATGCGATGAGTCGCGATCTGCTGCGACGCGGATTCAAATTTGTCGGCTCAACAATCTGCTACGCGATGATGCAAGCGACCGGCATGGTCAACGATCACCTCGTGACATGTCCGCGCCACGCCGAGATTGGCGGCACAATGGCGCGGCCGACATAATCGTTCTTTTAGCCGACCCTGACCTCGATCCTCTCCCTGGCCAGGGAGAGGCGGACGCGAAAGCGCCGGGGGGGTCCAATTCGAATCAATCGCGCAAGTGAAGTAGTTGAGAAAAACGGAACAGAAGACAACAAAGAGAACGAAGGGCTCTGTAAGCAAACCTTTGTTACCTTCGTTTCCTTCTGTTAAACCATTAGGCGCCGTCAGGTCTGTTTTCCGGCGCCTGCGGGGCCGATCCCGGCGCAGAATGTTGATTATCGGTCGAGGCGGCTTTCGCGTTTGCCTCAGCGGCTCTCTTGGCAGCCCATCTGGCTTTCATTGCTGCTGAAAGCTGCGCGCGACGTTCCGGTGAGAGATTCAGTTTTTTCTTCGGTTTCTTGACGCTGCTCGGTTTCTTCACACCCGGGCGAGCCGCGGTAGCGCGAGCGGCCGATTTCCTCGCGGCTTTCATCGCCTTCGCTGATTCCGCCGCCTGCAGTTTCTGTTTTAGCCTGGCCAGTTTCTTTGGGCCGTCTTGCAAACGCTTTTCGAGTCGTTGGATCTTTTTCTTTAAATTCTTCAGCTTCATAATTGTCCTTCTCTTCACGCCGCAGGTTAATCGACGAGTGGGAGTTAGAGTTAATGATAAATCTCGCCGATGTCACGCTCTTCTTTGGGGCTTTGATGCCAATCAAGCCGCGGACTGATTTCAAAGCGAGCCAGCGATTCTGACCTCTGGCTTCCTAGCCACGCCGTCTTGTCGCGTCGTAGCCTTGGCGGAGATGGAAGCTTCGGCGCAGGCGGCTGCTCGATCTCTTACGGAAGTTGGAGATCGCAGGCCAAGGTCGGACATGAGGCGGCCTGGGTAAAGAAAACCGCATAAGGCCTCGTGGTCGCCGCGGTGCATGTCTTGCCTGCCACTGAGCACGAGCAGTAATCCGGCAGAACGATTCTGCGGACCAAAGTACAGGTACCTTGATCGGTCGGCTTGGAACTCGTGGGACCGAGCGTGCGGACCACGTCGATGATAATAAGAACAACGACGACAATCACTACAATCCCGAGAAAGGCAGGAATCAACGGTCGCATCTAGTTAGGCATCGTGGCAGCGCTGGAATTGCCGGGTCACGCAAAATGTCTCCCCACTGAAGCGTTGCCAACCTCGTCTGGAGCCGACCAAATCGCTTCCTTCTTAAATCTTACTTCTTAATTTCAGGCGGGCTTCCTACTTCTTCCTTCTTCCTTTCTGCGACGCCCTGCTCAAGTCTGCCCAAAGCCTGCTCGCCGTGGCGAGTGGTGGGCAGAAACTTTCGGAGTTTAGCCACGACCATTTCCATTCCCCGGCTCGGACCCTTCTATGTCGCTCGTCCCATTCAAACTAATCGCCGCAGTCGACGCGATTCTTTAGGCAGTGACGAAGAACTCCCGCGTGTGCCAAATCATATGTCCAGAGCTCAAGATGTCATGACGAACCTTCTCGCGTTTGCGGATGTTCGCATCAACGGCGCCCGCCCCTGGGACATACAGGTGCATGACCGGCGCTTTTTTAACCGAGTCCTGGCTTCCGGGACGCTCGGTTTCGGAGAGTCCTACATGGATGGCTGGTGGGACTGCGATGCGCTGGATGAGATGTGTTGCCGCGCCGTTCGTGCCGGACTCGAGAAGCGTTTTGCATTTCGACTTCCCAATGTCTGGGCATTTCTCACCGCGCTTGTCGTGAACCACCAGACTTCCCGGCGCGCCCGAAAAGTGGGCCGGGTGCATTACAATCTGAGCAACGATTTCTTCGAAGCGATGCTCGATCCGAATATGCAATATTCGTGTGCGCTCTTCGCCGAGGGTGACGACTTAGCCTCCGCGCAACTGCGGAAGCTGGATTGGATTTGCGATAGGCTGCGTCTGCGACCCGGCCTCCGCCTGCTGGACATCGGTAGCGGCTGGGGTGGATTGGCTCGTTACGCCGCTCGCCACTATGGTTGCCAGGTAGTCGGGATCACCATTTCACAGGAGCAATTCCGTTACGCGCAACGTTGGTGTCGCGGATTGGACGTGGAAATCCAGCTGCGCGACTACCGCGAAGTCACCGAGCGATTTGATCGGGTGGTGAGCGTGGGCATGGTCGAGCATGTCGGTTACAAAAATTATCGCACTTATATGCGAGCGGCCGCTCGTTCGTTAGGCGAGAATGGCTTGTTTCTTTGCCAGGGAATCTGCGGAAACGTTTCGCGCGTCCACGCCGATCCCTGGATCAAGCGTTACATTTTCCCAAATTCCGTGCTTCCGTCCCTCGCCCAGTTGACGCGTGCTGCGGAAGGCGTTTTCATTGTCGAAGACGTCAAGAACATCGGACCGAATTACGACCCGACACTGCTCGCCTGGGAGGAAAACTTCCGCCGCGCCTGGCCCCGCTTTGCGGATCGCTACAGCGAACGTTTCCGGCGAATGTGGCGATTTTATCTGCTCAGTTGCGCGGGCGCATTTCGGGCACGCAGTTTGCAAGTCTTTTCGATTCTCTTTTCGAACGAAAGTAGCGCCATTGGAAGTGATGTCCGCGACCGGAGACAAGCTACGTCCTCATCGCGCACCGCCGTTCTCGAGCCGAGCGCATGGATCGGACGGTCGCGTGGTTCGATAACTATGAAGTAACGACTGCCGTTTTTTGCCTTCGTTACAAAGGGTAATGTAGCCGAAACAATTGCGGCTTATCGCCGAGTATGACGATCAACAACTCCGAGTAATCCGCGTCAGGGATGTTGATCGGGCTATTGATTCCAAGCGCTTTGACAATGTTCGGAATTGTGTCGCCATGGCCAACAACCAGTGCGTTGCCGTTTAGCTGATGTAATTTTGTCACGAGCGCCGCCGTATCTTTCGCCGCAACCACCGTTGGCGTCACGTGAGCCGATGTTGCCGTCGGCGCCGCGGTTTCCCGAGTGCGCTTGAATTCGCTGGTGAAAATTGCCGTGATACCTGAGTCCTTCAAAATCCGTGCAAGCGCCTCAGCCCGCGCACGGCCAGGCGAAGACAAATCTGGATCATTACCACCGTTGGCAGCTTTCTCTGCGTGACGAACGATCACGACAACCGGCTGAGCCGATGCGGTTGATACGGATACGAAAACCAATAAGAACAGTGCGAGAACCTTCATGCGAAAAAGTTACAGAAAAATCATTCCAATGCGATTGAACTTCGCGGCCGCGTCCGCCACAGGACGGACTCGCCGCGGCGAGTTTGTCGATCAAAAAGATGAGCGCAAGCCTATTGCTCTCGTGATCAGCGACTAGAAATTTCTGGCCGAAAAATAGAGTGCAAACGTTCCTACTTCTTCCGTCTAACTTTCCTCGTCATCGGATTTCACGGTACGCTCAAATAGATTTAGTCTTCGCGAGTTCGCGGCAGAAAATGTCAGATGCTTAGACACGACCCGATTGTTCGGTCCTCGTGCGTTGACGTGTTCGAGAAAGCGACTAGTTTCCACCGATTCCTCGAACGGCGGATTGGTCGCTAGCATTGGCTACCCACTAGTCCAAAGAGGACAGGAACAACTTGTTTGATAGGTGGTCGTAAAACCTACCACCTGGAGATCAGTGAATATGCTTACTCGTTCATTTTCGGGCGGAAATAGAACTCTGCCCATGGATGTCAAAAATACGGGATTTCTTCTCGATCGGCTTGGACAAGACTGTCATCCGTTGCAATTCCTTCGCGAACTCACGCGAAACGCGATCGAGGCAATTCAGCGAACCGGAAAGCCTGGTCACGTCCTTTGGGACCTCGACTGGACTACCTATGACCTAGCCGGAATTTTGAAGCTGTCTGTCTTGGATACTGGCGATGGAATGACCGGCCCGGAGATGGTCGAGCATATTAACAGGCTCTCTTCTTCAGCATCGGAGCAATCGCTTACCGGAAACTACGGTGTCGGCGCGAAGATTGCAGCAGCGACCCGCAATCATGAGGGCATGCTTTATTTATCATGGAAACATGGCCGCGGATCGATGATACATCTGTGGCGAAATCCGGAAAATGGAGTTTACGGGCTAAAACAACTTGCCAGAGCGGACGGCACTTTTAGCGAATACTTAGAACTCGAAGATAGCGTCAGGCCCGACCCCATTGTCGATCATGGAACCATGATCGTTCTCCTCGGTAGCTCCGAGGAAGACAATACGATGAAAGCTCCCACTGGAGCTGCTTCGCCATCGCGATGGATCGCCAAATATCTGAATACACGCTTCTACAAATTCCCCTCTGGGATAACCGTGAAGGCGCGCGAAGGTTGGGAGCACCCTCGCAGCGATACTGCACGAAATAAAATGCGAACGATAACGGGACAAGCGCATTATCTTCGTGAGCATTCTGCCGCAAGAGGGCAGGTTTCACTGACCAATGCTGTTGTAGATTGGTGGATCTTGCGAGATTCCGACGCATTGAACCAAGACGAAAACTATTATGCATCTTCCGGACATGCCGCTGCGCTCTACCAGGAGGAGCTTTATGAGCTTGCAACAGGTAGGGCAGGCACCGCGCGCCTCCAACACTTCGGCGTCATCTTCGGCGCGAGGCAGGTAGTTATATATGTCGAACCACAGAGCGGGGGCGGCCACGATTTAACCACTAACACAGCGCGGACAAGTCTCTTGCTGAATAACGAACCGCTGCCATGGGCTGACTGGGCCGCAGAGTTTCGGGACAAGATGCCCTCGGAAATCGAAGAACTCATCGCGCAAAAGGCATCTGCCTCTTCAACTCGGGACCACTCACAAACAGTTCGCGAGCGGCTGAAATCCATTCTTGATCTCTTTAGAATCAGCCGCTACCGGCCGAGCCCTTCGGGCGAGCTACTTGTCGATGATGAACGAAGGGTACGAGGAGGGCGAATTTCTCGCGGGAGTGGTGGGCCGAGAGTTGAGGAAACGACAGAAGCCGGTTTGACCGGTAGAGGGGGCAAGGGAGGCAGAGTCGGGAACATTTATACGCTGTTTGAGAGGAGGGACGGGACACCAGGCCACAAAATCCAGCCTGATCCCTTTCCGATCTGCAAGTGGATAACCGCTAAGCCGCCCGATCGAACACGCGAACCAAACGATTTGGAAGATCGCGCTGCAAAGTTCTTGTCCGATCAAAATACGCTGCTGATTAACGCCGATTTTCGCGTCTTCACAGACATGGTCGCGCGTTGGCATAAAGAGTTCGGCGGGAGCGAAGCGATTAAGAGCACGATTGAGGATGTCGTACGGACTTGGTTCGAGCAGGCTTTGGTCGAAACCGTTGTGGGTGTCCAAGCGCTACAAGGATCAAAGGAATGGGATCAACGAGCAATTCAGGCGGCGCTCTCAGAAGAATCACTAACTGCCACCGTGATGCAGCGTTATCACGTCAACAACAGCATTAAACGCGAGCTGGGCTCAAAGTTAGGCAGCGCGAAGCAAGTTGCTGCGTGAATCTTGTGGCACTGTTCTTTCAACGAAAGGGCATTCGCCCAATGCAAAAAGCGTTGCAGCGGGAGTCAATGGACGATGAGCTTCGCAACCGCCGCTAAGCAAAACAGCTCGGGAGAGCGACTCGTGTTGGTATCCCTGGTCACGAAGCAGAGAACTTGAATGAAATATCCGCTTAGCGCGAAAGTTGTCATAGGTAAGTTGCATGAAACTTAAGCGATTGGCCGTCCAAAATATTCGGAGTTTCGGCGAAAAACGGATTATCGATTTTCACGACGACTTTACGATACTCATTGGACCAAATGCTGGTGGTAAGAGCAATCTACTCGACATCATCACCGTCGGTGTGCGGAAGTTTTTCCTTAGACCTTGGGGTCTCATACGTGAAGAGGATACTTCCGGTCCCTACTTCGTTTTTAGGACCGAGGATCCATTCGCGAATCTTTTCGACGAACTTCCAAGGCACGATGGCGCCATTGGACCTTCACTGATCGAGTTTGATTGGATCATTAACGAAGAAGACGTCGCGAATATGAATTCGGTGGCCGGTCAGCTCGGTCAGCTATGCGAAAACGCGAGGCGAATTCGACAAGGCGAACAGGCGCTTGACTGGTTCAAGCAGTTAAACCCTGCTGAATTCACTCCTGGAGAAATTCTGCAGTACAAAATCGAAGACGGTGGAATGACGTCTTTGAGTGGACCCAAAGGCGATCACTTTCGGGAATTCCTTCAGCAATTTAACAAGCTAAGCTATGTCGAGGAAGAGGAATCGCACCTGACTACGCCGTTTGTCCATTTTCCGCCATACCGCGGCATCGGCACTCAGCGCCTCCGCATGAGCTTAGCGCAGCAAGCTCGATGGACTTTCGAGCTCGGCTACGCTCGGGCCACTTCCCGGCAGACGATGTCATTATTGGAGCTGGCAACCTTTCACTTTGCCAGCAAAATGCGCCGATTTGAGTCGGAGGCGCGTAATGAGGGATTCGAAGACTTCTTTAGAAAAGACCCTGAAGTGCTGCAGGTTACACAGACACTAAAGAAACTTGGATACGAATGGGACCTCGTTCTTAAAGATGAGCTAACCAATACATACGAGATCCTACTGAAAAACGACGATAGGACGTTTGACATAACAAGCGCCAGCTCGGGCGAGAAGGAGATACTGAATTTCGTTTTTGGGATATTCGCGCTGAAGGTGCGCAACGGGTTGGTTACGGTCGACGAACCTGAACTTCATCTTCATCCCAAATGGCAGCGAACATTGTACGGAGTTTTTGAAGAGCTTAATCGCGTCACCGGTAACCAGTTTATCCTCGCGACACATTCGCCGGCCTTCATAACCGCCGACACTGTTGGCAAACTAAAACGAGTCGCGAGAATTGAACGGCAAAGCGACGTGATTCCGTTAGACGCAACGTTCGTTGGTAAACGTCGCGAGTTGCTACAAATGATCAACAGCCACAACAATGAAAAGCTCTTTTTCGCGGACAAGGTTGTGCTCGTCGAGGGAATTCAGGATCGGCTGATCTTCGAAAGGATCTTAGACAATCTGATTAGGGAGATCGCTAGAAAGCTAGCCGAAACGGCTGAGATCGTAGAGGTCCTCGAAGTTTATGGGAAGGGGAACTTCCCGAAATACCGCGACTTGCTTCAAAGTGTTCGGGTCAAATCGTTCGTCATCGCAGATCGCGATTACGCCGACCAGACTGGCGGACCCGAAATCAAGGTCCTTTTCACGGACGACTTAGCAAAGGTAACGAAAAATACGCTTAATAATCCGAAATCGGAGGACCGCCTCGCGATGGCGCAGGAACTTCACAAAGCAGTTGGAAGCAAGGAATGGTCAAAAGTCGAGCAGCTGTGGAATTACATCCTCGCTCGCCAACGGAGCTTGAGAGAAAACCTTAATTCCGAGGAAAACCTCGCGTTCAAAAAATTTCTGCGTCAGCAGCGCCAGGACCACACGTATATTCTCTCGGTGGGTGCTATCGAGCAGTACTTGCCTGATGGCTGGACTACTCTCGACCGGACGATCGAGCTCACATCAGCGACTAATTTTGACGCCAGAATGCGTGAAAAACCTAAGGAGTACCGCGAGCTCAGGGCGATCTGCACGACGATAATTAGATCATAAACTCAACCCCTTCTGCCATTCGCTGAAGGTTCCGTGCGCTTTAGTAGCCTCAAGCATTGCATTTCACGAACTTAGCCGGTCATAGCGAGGCCTAATTTGACACGGAGAAGGGCAATCAGTTTCTGAAAGCGCGGATTTTTGCCCGCCACGGCGGGTAAACTCCAGTGCTGAAACATTGGAACCCAGGCGGAGCAACGCAGGAGCCAACGGCCAGTCAATTCACGTAGAGGCACCTTCATTCTTCGAGCAAGAACTTGCGCGTTTCTCGAACGACCAACGCTTCGTCTACTATGAACACGTAGTGGTTCGTGTCGTGCAGCTCGATGACTCGCGAGTTCTTCACGTCTAAGCCCTCAGTTTGACGACTTACTCTCGTTCGGCGATCCACTTAATGCCCAGTCCGATTACATCGCCCGAGCAATCGCGACGAGTGCTCATTGGCCTTCGAGACGCCCGACAATACCGGTAACGAGCAGCGCGGCATTCTGGGCAGCGCTCTTCTCGAAGAAAAGTACGTTATCCTGTGCCTTAGCGCCCGCGCTATCACTGAGGCTGCGTAGGATCAGGCACGGCACGCAGAAGGAATTCCGTATGAACTCGAGACTTTCACGCAGCTTGGGGTGGTAACTGACTTATCAGAAGT
>QHNR01000114.1:0-1232 GCA_003218475.1 Verrucomicrobiota bacterium
TCGCGACGATGAACACGAAGCGGCAGGGCTTGAGCTCGTGATAGAGGTCCTGGAGATGCCAAAAGAAATTTGCAGTGCCATCGGGTCTTCGCAGCCGTTTCGGCGGAGCAGGCTTTTCCAACATCACGTCAGACATTCGCCTTCCGGCTTTTCGCCATAAGAGGTTTCGCTCCTCTACTTAAGACAACGCGTTACTGTGCGTCTCATCAGTTCGTGCGTGGTCTTTCCACTCGCACTCTTCGCGTTCAGGGCCAGGCAGTGCCTTTCGTATAGCCAAGGGTGTTAAGCACGCCGCGATCGAGGCCGCGCAGGACATGGCGCATCAGGTTGAGTGTTCCTTCATTGAGAAAATATGCGCCGTGAATGTCTCCGACGCCCTGCTGGAAAAAGCTCGAGCAATCGACGTCCCAGACATTGTCGGTTGGCGAGGACGGATCTGCCAAAGGCGGTCGAGTCGATAGGCCACTGCGGCCCAGGCGTCGCATGCCAAAATGCTTCAGGCCTGCAGACGCGCCGAGGACAGTGTCGCGTCCAGTGTAGAACGCAGTGATTCGATAGCTGAGATTAGCGACAGCGCTGCCATCGTCGTTATCAGGTGCTCCCTGGTCGAACAAATCACTGTCAACATCGGCTGCAACCATCAAAAGCTGATTGACGAGACTAACGAGTAGTGGCTGATTTTTACGGGTCCAGGCAGCGGCCATCGCTTTTTGCACGACATAGTTGCCCATGCTGTGAGCGATGAGGGACACCTTCGCTTTACAGGCTTTGGCAGGATTGTTTATGGTTTCCTGTTGTTTGTCAGTCAGCCAATCGAATAGCGCGCTCAACACGTTTGTTAAATCGTAAGCGCACAGACGCGCATGCGAACGGTCAGGCTCATAGCCCAGGAGGCTACCGCGTGATGGCCAGTCATACAGGATGCAAAGCCCGAGACTATCCGGGCCGTCAAAAAGGTTACCGCAAAGCTTCTCATAAAACGCTGCGTCTTTTGCAAACGTTTGGTTGTAGCCATGAACAAGAATTGTGACGTGACTTTGTTTCTCGTTTTCTGCCTGGTCATACTTTGGAAACTTATCCGCTGCGGCGACCAGCAGCTTCTGAAAGTTGGCGGCGGTAACTTTCCGCCAATTCTTGATGTCGGTGAGCGGTTGTTTGTCGCTGACCCAATAAGTCATCCCATCGTTACTGACGTCCGGTCCAACGCCGCCCTGGCTGCGATCATTGATCAT
>QHNR01000114.1:1239-37417 GCA_003218475.1 Verrucomicrobiota bacterium
CTGCGATCATTGATCATCCAATACTTTGGCATCTTTGTGAGCGGGCTGTTGGCGCGAAGTTAATGCATCAAGTCGAATCCGTCCAAAAAAAGTCTGAAAGATTATCCGAGAGATAGGCGCGGTCCACATTCCTGTCCCTGTCATTGATTTCTCGCGCGAAGGTTCTCAAAACCGGGCGTTAAGATTTCTTACGGGAACTTGAAACTGAAGTGCAAAATTTCTTTTCCAATTCTCCGTCGATTGCATAAGCCGAGTCGCAGGGATCGGGAGCGGCTCACCCGACGGTTTTGCTTTACTTAATCCAGTCGCTAACTCATGCTCGAATTTGACCTGAAAGTCGGAGAGACTTGTTAGGTTCTAAGAAAAATGATGGCGCCCGAGGAGTACATCGAACAGCGTCTGAACGATCAGATAGACTGGTATGACCGCAAGAGCATTACGAATCAGCGCTGGTTCAAGCGGCTGCGTTTTGCCGAAATCGCCGCTGCTGCCACAATTCCATTGTTCTCAGGCTTCGCAGGCAACTCATTCTCGATCAAGATCGTGATCGGTGCTTTAGGCGTTCTTGTTGCCGTGATCGCATCCCTCCTCGGATTGCTGCAACTTCACGAACACTGGATCGAGTATCGAGCTACAGCTGAGTCTCTCAGAAAAGAGAAATTTTTATTTCTCACCCAGACGGATCCCTACGGCAAGGATGATGCCTTCCATCTTCTCGTCCAACGCGTCGAAGCTCTGTTGACAAAGGAGAACGCTGATTGGGCGCAATCCATGATGACACCACCCAAAGGAGAGAACCGTGCTTGAGATATGTCTCAGCTCCACTGCGAATTCGCGCGTCCGATATCTTGGTAGTTTTCTCGGGCCGAACGGCCTAACCACGAAGTTTTTGAAAGAGAACGATGAGGAGCCACCGGAATTAGAATGGATAAAAGAATACACAGAGAAGTACTTCGTAGTGGAAAGGTATCCTTGAGACGAGAGATTCGAGTTGCGCTGCTGGCAGCAGTGGTTTTCGTCGCCGTTGCTTCACGCGTTTCCGCACAGACTAGTGCCGAGGTGCGGCAGGCATTTATCGATCTTCGGCAGGACCACATACGTTACAACTGTTCGCGAGCCACCTTATGGTTGCAGCAACATCGCGACGTTTTGCGAGATCAGATGCAGACCGAGCTTTATCGCACTAATGATCCGCAAGCGCGCGATGCCCTCCTAATTGTTCTTTTTCAGACCGAAAGCTTTGATCCGGATCAGCGGTTTGCCAGATTCGTCATGCAAAGATTAAGGGAAGAGGATAGGCGAGTATCGAACGTCTTTGTTGGATTGCCAGGATCCGAAGAGAACCCTGACCTAAGCGGTCTCACCGGTGGAGCGCACCACCTGGCGTGGATTTTCATTGACCATCATTACGGCCTGTTTGAACCTTTACTGAAGGCGGAAGTCGGTGAAACGACCGATATGTGGGAGTTATGGGGGATCGCATGGATGTTCAAGAAGCACAATGTGCTTTCTGCAAACGCCAGCCTTTTTACGAGCGATGTACTTGGCCGCGCCGCCGCTGCATTGAAGAATGATGGGATCCGTTACAACGCGTCGCAAGCAATGCGATTATTTCTCATGCTGCCCAAGCAGAGCGCGCCGGTTGTGCGCGAAGCGTCAAACTCGTCGGACCCGCAACAGCGCTATTTGACGCAGGCGTTTCTCGACGCATTGCGTGGCAGCAAGAACGCCGTTGGCTACTTGAATGCAAAGCTTAAGCTTTATATCGGATTGTTGCCGGAGTCCGACAGGCAAGAGCCGGAGTGGCTTGATCAGGTGACCGAGCCGTATCTAGATAAAGATAGCTACCCGTAAAGGCGCTAGCGTCGATTCGCCAAAACCTGTTTTGACAGATCCGGGTCGCCGGACGCAGTGAGCAACGCAGAGGGCAGTGAATCAGGCTGACGGTGTCGCGCAGTCTCTAAGACCTGATCGGCGACGGTGGTTATCGCAAATGGAGTCAGGCTTCGCTGCGTTCGGCTGGCAAAGAACCACCGACAAAAGACGTCCATTCCTCCCGCTTCCGTGCATAACTTCTTTAGCTGGGTAACTGGCGGAACTTCGCGCCAAGCCAACCGGCTGGAAGGTTCGAGTGATGCGGACGACAAATTACGGCCGAATTGTGCGAGGAACCTGTAATCAGAAGCAGACAACGGTGTCGAGACATCACTGATATAAACAGTGCCATCGCTGGAGGCACTGGCGAGCTTAGCGCCATCGTATGTAAAAGCCAGACCGCGGATCGCATCGTTGTGCAGTAGCGGTTCTGACACGGACTCTCCTACCGCAACCTCCCACACTTGGGCAGCTCCGTCTTCTGTGCCAGTCGCTACACGGGTTGAATCGGGACTTACAGCCAGGGAGCAAATTGGTTTGCTGTGCACGAGAGCGGCCGAAACTGGTTCGCCTGTAGCAGTGTTCCAGATCACTGCCGTATTGTCGTCAGAGCCAGAAACGAAGAACTGTTCGTTAGGTGAAAAGGTTACTGCCTGGACTGCCGCTTTATGTTTAATTGATGGACCTTTTTTCTCACCGGTCTCGGCGCTCCAGATCTGAACCACTCCTTCGTTATCGCCGCTTAGGAGAAGTTTTCCCGACGGACTAAGATCGAATGCGGTAAGTTCTTTTGCTACGACGATAGGTGATCCGATCCGTTCACAGGATTGGCGCGCGCGAATTTCAAACGTTTCGATTGTGCCGCGGTTCCATCCGCTCGCCAGTCGTCGTCCTTCGCGGTCAAACCGCAAGGCGCGGACACCGTCTTTGTGTTCGGTTTGTTCCCATAAGGGCTTAACAAGATCCGGTAGTCGATAAATACGCAGCATCCCGCCTTCACTGCCGGCGGCTATCACATCTTCTCCAGGGCTAAACGACACGTTTCTTACGGTGCTATCGAACTCAATTCCATGTCCGCCGACAAGTGTCCGGTCACTAACTTTCCAAATACGCAAGAATGCGTCCCAGCCACCCGTTGCGACATAGGTGCCTTTTGCACTGATTGCGACGCTTACAACCTTGCCGGAATTATCGATTACAACTGGCTCGTTGAGCTTGCCGTTGCCGTTCCAAATCCTGGCGTTGCCGTCCTGACATGCGGTAACAATCCAATGTCCATCCGCCGTTGCGCTCATCATTTCTACCGGTCCAGGATGATGAAGTTGAGCGCTCGTAGGAAGTAAAGTCGGCATCAGCCAATTGCGGACCGTGCCTTCCTGCGTTACGACAACTAGATGTAGATTATCTGGCTGAGGTAGCATGGCGATGATCTGTGCCGACTCGCGAACCGGTTCGCCCAAGGATGCGCCATCCAATGAACTCCAAGCCTGCACGCGGCCATCGTCAGTTCCGGTATAAATACGGAGCCCATCTGGACTGAACCTAACTGACGAGGCCGATCCCGTAATTGCAAGCGGTCGCTCCAAGGCAGGCGAACCGTCAAGTTTCCAATTATAGACTTTACCACCCGAGACTGTAACCAATGAGTGGCCGTCTGGGGCGAATCGCAGATCGGTAACTTCCCGATCGTGAGGAATCGGTTTTCCAACTTCCTCGCCGCTATCAACATTCCATATCTGCACACCAGGAGCGTCACCTGCGGTGGCCACCAACTTACCATCAGCGGTAAACGCGGAGGTGTTGATATCGCCTTTATGTGTCCAGACGTGAAGCTCTTTTCGTTGAGAAATCTGAAGCAGCCGCGCGGTGTTGCCACTCAGGGTAAGGAAAGTGTCGTCACTACCCGGCGGAAACAGAAGCGTATGTACATTTACATTTTCTTTACCGGGAAATTCCCATATTTTTTCGCCGTTCTCGCCGGACCAGACGCGTGTTTTACCGTCCCGACAACCGGTCGCCACGAATTGTCCGTTCGCACTAAATGCAGCTGAGGTAATCTCATTCCCATGGTCAGCAGTCCAGACCACGGTAGCTTCCTTTCCGTCATAGCGCCATAAAGTAAGAGTGCCATCAACACAACCAGTAAGCAGCGCGCGATTGTCGCCCGGTTTGAAACAGACTACGCGTACGCCATTGGTGTTAGTATTCAGTTTTCGACACTTAGGAGTAGCTGCTATGAGCCTGCCAGTCTCCGCTTCCCACACACAAGCGGTTAGATCCCTCGAGCCGGTCGCGATCAGCTTTCCATCGACACTCATCGTGGTAGAGAGAATAGCGTCGTGGTGCCTCATAATCGTCGAAGTCGGTAACGGCCATGATCGCTGAGTTAGAGCGAACCAGAGTCGCTCAGCCGGAACGCTTCGGGTGTCGGGATCAATTTCTGCCGCTCGCGCTAAAAAAACGAGAGCGCTGGCTGCATCTGCTCGATCGAACGATTCCTTAGCGCGAGCGCTATCGGACGCGACCAGTAACTGTTGCGTTTTCTTCTTTTGCGCGGCCGTCTGCCTCTCAGCAAAGACGGCCCAGCCAGTCAGTGCCGCAAGAACCGCAGCCAGGGCCAAGCTGGTAGCGCCGATAATACGCGCGCGCCGCAGTCGCCTTTCATGCTCGCGTTGCCTCAGATCATCATAATTGACCCCGACCAGCCCGGCCAAGAGTTTCAGTTTTGCATTATCTTTTCCGTCCTTCGCTTCCCGCACGTCGGCAGCGAGCGGCTCAGCAGGCTGTGTCGACAATTCGCCATTTGCTGCGAGTCTATACCGCATCGCCTTTGGGAAACACTCGTCCTGCGGAACAAAGCCTGGTTTGCCCTCAGTCGCGTTCGGTTCGCCGGCAACGATCAACGCAAGAATCCGGTCTTCGCGTCCGAGTTTTTTAAACTCGATGATTTCCTGGTCTACCCAGTGTGACTGCACGGCGTGCGGAGAGCAAATGACAATCAGATAGCGCGATTCATGCAGGGCTTCGTCAATGTTCGCCGCGAGATCGGCTGAAACCGAAAGCTCCTCACGATCGCGAAAAATTGGATAAAGGCGGTCTGGCACTCTGCCGTCACGCGATTGTTTGCCAACCAGCCGGCGAGGCACACGGTATGTCTCGAGCGCCTTGTGCAGCCAGTCTCCCCACTTTGCATCCTGATGGCTGTAGCTGAGGAACGCCCAATATTTAAATTCGGCCATCTCGTGATACCAGGTTCCTTCTTTACATGCGCTCGCTCCGATACTTTAAAAATTTACCCTCGCGATCCAAAACGCATTCTCTGCTGAAACAGGGTTTTACAGCGTGCCAGTTAATAGGAAAAGAAAGATCGATACTTTACAGACCAAGGTACGAAGCAAATACAAAGCAAGCACGTCAGTTAATATGGAATACCCATGAACTATCACCCTCTTTGTCGTGGTCGGCATCAGAATCACGCAAGTGGTAGCTTCTTGAGCGGAGATGCTGCCAGGAGAGTCTTGAGTTTGCTCACTTGCTCCCGCGTGGTTTCCTTCATCCATTCTTCGGGAGCGGCGGATAAGGCTTCTTCCAGTCGCCGCTGACCCAGCGCTTCTTCCTCTAATCCAATCTCCGCTTCGGCAAGAGTCGCTAAAACCCAATACCGCTTTTCCGGATACCTGCTCCCGGGCAGCAAAGGAGCCGGACGTACGTTGGACTCGAGCCACTGGTTGCAGATAGAGACTACTTCCCTTCGTACGCGACGCGCCTGCACGAAGTCGGCGATAGCTTCCGCAAAATCGACGGGACGTGCTGCGCGCTCGTTGAGCAGGTAGGCGTAGTTGATTCCGTTGTAGTAGTCGTTGCGCAGGTAAAAGCCGCGCTCGTAGGCGCGCACAGCTTCATCGAGATAGCTACTCTCTTTAGTCAGTTCCCATAGGCGCTTGTGCACCGATCCCCACAGGCCAAGGGTCTCGGTGTCATTAGTGGTCTGCGGTTCAAGCAGCTTCAAAAGATCGCGTGCTGCTTTCAACGCTTCTTCGGGAGTAGGATACTTGCTCTTATACGTGGCGAGTGCGAGCCGCTGAAGAACGTCCGGATCCTCCGGGTTCTCGGCTTGCTGGCCCACGGATGTTTCCGAAGCACCAGCCCTTCGCATCTCCCGGATTTCCTCGAGGAGCATCCTGGCCTTTACCCAGTCGCATTTCGTCTGAGCTTCATCCACTCGTTGCATCAACTCGCTGTGAACCGGAGTCGGAGCGCCAGCTACCCTCTCGGTTGCACTTGCTGCTGCTGCGGCAGCTTTTGCTGCTGGTGAAACCGAAGGTGGAGTAAGACGCTCAATAAACTTGTAGACAGGGCTGTCTCCCCTGAGTTCGGGCTCCGTCGCGATTATGCTTTGAATTGCGGCCGCCAGGTCGTTGGTGAAACGTTTCGCTTCACTCACGCCGATGTCTTCGCCTAAATGGCGATATTTCCGGATGACGATGTGGCTCAAATCGAAAGTAGGCGACTTCATCATCATTTCTTCGGCGATAATGACCGTCGTGTAAGGGCGAAGTGCGTGCCGCACACCGAGTTCGTAAAGCGCGTTCCTGTTTGAAGTAGAAAGATCCGCGACGACGACATCAGCCTTCAACAACTGTTCGTACATCGGCAGGTCGATGAGCCCCGAATGCACAATCTCGTCCGCGCGTATGCACTTGAGGCCGGCAGCTTCGACTGCAGGCTTTATGAGATTGATATACGACTGGTCGAGATCGAGCACCCGGCCAGTCTCGAAATCGGTCTTCTTTCCAAAACCCATTATGACAAAACAAGTGCCAAATTCTGTAGTCACGCCTGGCTGTGCTGGCATATTTTTTGTCCGGAGCTATCCTGTGGCTGCCTGCAAAGGACATCCTGCGAAGTGGGACACCATCGCTTCCTTCGCGGCAACCGTGCGGCCCACGTCATGCTCAATCAATACTACAAATGTTCTCAACACGGGAGTTGCGTTTGAGAGGTAGTCATGATGCCCCGGCCACGTTTCGACTGTCAAGACTGTTATGACCCCATTTCAACGAACAGTGAACTTCTTCCGATCTCCAGTTAATGTTACCTGCACATTTCGACATCTGTGCAATTGCTGGACCCCTGCGAACGTGTTGAGGTGCGACATCTGAGGCTTGGTGAGCAAAAGACTCGATCCTGCATAAAGAAGTCATGAGAAAAAATACAATTATCTTCGCGAATGGAAATCGCGCCGTTGTTGTCACAGCACCGATCGATGCAAGCGCGAAGGAGATTCTAGACGATCTTGAAATCGCATCGCCGCGCGCTGTCATTCTGCTTTTTGGCGGCGCGGCCGGCCTCGATGATTCACGCAAAGCTCATCTTTCGACTTTATTCGCCGATGCAGTTATCCCCGTGGCAGCCGAATTAGATGCCTTAATAATCGATGGCGGCACACAATCCGGCGTCATGGCGATAATGGGCGAAGCGGTCGCGCGGCACCACGGGACATGTCAGTTGCTCGGAATCGTGCCGAAAGGGAAAGTCGCCCATCCGGAAATTGGAGGCGCGTCTGCCGTCTTGGATGGCGCTCCGCTTGAGCCGAATCATTCGCATTTCGTTTTGGTGGAGAGCAACGAATGGGGCGGCGAGACCACGACGATGTTGGCACTGGCGCGCGCGTTCAACGCGCCGATCGTCGCAATCCTCGTCAACGGTGGCGCGATTGCCGCTGATGAAGCTTTGCAAAGCGTACGCAACGGATGGCAACTGCTCGTGTTTGAAGGCAGCGGCCGCTTTGCCGATGAGCTGAGTGCGGCTGTACGTGACCGTCACTGCGCGAAATCTGCCGAAGTGAGTGAGATCGCACGCTCTGGCCGCACCGCATTATTTCATCTCGATGATGCTGCTGAAAAATTAAGAGACGAGCTGCGCCGAATGCTATGCCGCTAATGCCCTGACTTGTCCTTTGGAGCTGATGTCATCGCAGATTTCGCGTAAGCGATAATTTCGGGGCGATACTCGAAATGCATCGTATCAAAATGCCACCATTTACCGCCCCAGATGAAACCCTGCCGCTCGAACGTCTCGATTATTTCAGTCGGCCAATTTTTTCGCGAAAAGGTTTCTAGTTGGCTCGGCGGCACCCAGCGCCAATAGGCCGCTTTCTTTACGTTAAGGTCGATGGCAGTAGCAAAGGAGTGATTGCTTAGGCTCTCGGTGCCGGCGACCTTGCGCCAATTAAACGTGCCGGCGAGCTTGTCGACGTAGGATCGTATCTCGGGCTTCTGTGCCAGCAATGGAGTCAGACCCGCGGACACGGCACGCAGCGCATCGGCTGCGCCGTAGCGCGCGTTGAATTTTACCGAGTTGCCACAGAACTCTGCAACAACGCAATTACTTGCGACCGCCGATTCGGAATCACCGTAAAGCGCCATAAAAAGGGCATCAACGCGGTAGCGGCCCGGATCAAAGTCCTTTGGTAACCGATCGGTCGGATTCGCCAGCGGATAGGTGTCGTGGAACATGTCCTTGATATCTGGATGATCGAGTCGCTGTTCGGATGTCTTTGTTATCCCGTCGTCATAAATGAATTTCTGACCGGCAAGGCATATAAACAGTCGCTGATCCGACCTAATTTCCAGCGCCTGCAATGCCTTGGGATAGGCTGCCGCAAGGGCGGCGAGGATTGGAACCAGCTTTTGATCGTAATGAAACGAGTCGGGCAAGCTCAGCACGAGAGCTTGAATATCGTCATGGAATTCAAACCGCTGATTTGGTGAAGAAGCCGGTTCCGTGGAAAAGAGGCTCCCCACAAGAAACGCCAGGAGGCTTATTAGGAAGAAAGCCAACCCTCTGCGCAAAAGACCGGCGACGTAATGCACAACGATTATCGGCCCCTCTCGATTGATTGGATCAGCTTTACGTTGGCCTTCTCATATTGATTCATGCTATTGAAAACGCGATCCTGATTGTCATCGACACCGCGATAATAATTGCCCAGCCTACGGGCCAAATCCATTCCCCGTTGACTCGAGAATTTGTAGCCCTCTCGGGCAAATATTTCGTTTCGGGCGCGCCATAAATCATCAGCACTAAGACTTGAAAGCTCAGCCGTACTCAGAAAACGAGTGCTTGAGTCCGGGAAGAGCCATGGTCCGCGCCCAGGCGTAATTGATGGGCCAGGCGAATCACGCTGAACGGTACTTTTAGATGAAACAATCTTAAGCGCCCCAGAGGTTTTGGAAATTCCCCATTCTTGGCTGATGCGCCCGCTAGTGCTTTGGCCTGACGTGGGATTTCTGTAGAGATATCGGTAGTCAAAATAAGCTGTGACCCTGTCTGGAACGGCGGAATGCTCAAGACGAATGTCGCCGACAGTGAAGGCGACAACAGGCCACCGCTTGAAAAATTCGCTTACCTCATTTCGGTGGGATGCTTTATCGCTCCGCTCCGGCCCCCACTTGAACGAGTCGATATATTGCGAAAGCATGTATTCGATGTCTCCCCGCTCTTCCGCGCGAAAATGACTAGTCACAAAGTCCCGCACTTCGTCATCGTTGATCACGTTGGCGGCCATCGGTGGTGGTGTCGTCGTCGTTAGAGCCGGAAATGGAGTCGGTGCTGGTGGTGATGTCGTCGTTAGGATCGGAACCGAGGTCGCGGCAACTGTCGGGACCGGTGTAACTGCAGCCGGCGTTATCGGGACAGGCGTTGAACTTCCTATCGGAGTCATGCCGGGTTTTTCAGGACCCGTTTTCTTCTGGACGAGATACCATCCGGCGCCACCCACAATCACCAAGGCCGTAATTGCGAGAGCGATAAGAATTGATTTACGCCGAGACGGACGAATTGGCGGCTCTGGGATCGATGGTTTCTCCGGTTGAGCCGGCACGTCTGCGGCGGGAAGGGGGGGGTCTTCAGCACTGCCTTGACCGTTTTCGCCAGATTATCCAAATGGCGTTCCAACGGAGGCGAAAAGGCGTCCATCCACTGCGAAGTCGAGATGAAATATTCCAGCGACTTTGTGGGCGGGATGTCATCAACCCGAAATGGAATGATGTAAACGCCCTTGTTAACAGCGCGCTCTACTTCGCGTTTGATTTGAGGCGAGGCATCCGCGTTCCGGGAAAAGATCAGGATCATGATGCGACTGGACTCGATCGCATCGATAATCGATTCGCCCCAATCGGCGCCTGGAACAACATCACGCGGTGCTATCCAGCAGGTCACTGAGTCTCCCTCGAGGCGCGCCACGATCGCATCGGCGACAGCTTTGTCTTTTACCGAGTGACTTACGAAGACATCATGAGCCATGTTGCGGCTTCTGTTTCGTTTATCGTTTCTTCCCCGTCTATGATGGTACGGGCGGGCATGTCAATTCAAGATGAATCGACCAATTGGACTTGCGCCGATCCAACGCGAAAGCCCATTATCGATCACAATGAGTTACCGCGACAAATTGGAGAAGAGCGGTCCGCGGAAACTGCTCGCATGCGACGGCGGAGGGATTCGCGGAATCATCAGCATTGAAATCCTTGCGCGGATAGAATCGGAGCTGCGCAAGAGTAGTGGGAATCCAAAGCTCGTCCTCGCGGATTATTTTGATTATGTCGCCGGCACCAGCACGGGAGCGATTATCGCGACACTCATCGCGCTCGGATGTAGCGCCGATGGGGTGCGAGATTTTTATCTTCGGAGTGGCGCAGAGATGTTTCACAAGGCGCGCCTTTGGGAGCGCTTTCGTACACAATTCGAGAGCGACAAGCTCTCCGATATGCTGCGCGATCTGATTGGCGAGGAAACCACCTTGGGATCCGAGAAGCTCCACACGCTGCTAATGATGGTGCTTCGCAACGCAACGACCGATTCACCATGGCCACTGACCAACAACCCCGCAGCAAAATATAACGATCTCACTCGCCCCGGCTGCAATTTAAAGTTGCCCCTCTGGCAGCTTGTGCGCGCTAGCACCGCGGCGCCAACTTATTTTCCGCCGGAGGTTATCCACATCGGTCGCGACTTCATCTTCGTGGATGGCGGAGTAACCATGTATAATAATCCCGGCTTTCAACTTTTTTTGATGGCGACGAGCGAGCCGTACCGCTTGCTTTGGCCGACTGGCGAGGAGAAAATGCTCCTTATTTCAGTCGGCACCGGCGCAAGCGCTAATGCGAATAGCAATTTGAGTCCGGAGGAAATGAATCTGATCTACAATGCGAGCACGATTCCCTCCGCACTCATGGCCGCAGCGCTGCACGAGCAGGATTTTCTCTGCCGTATTTTTGGGAAATGTCTTATTGGAGATTTATTGGATCGTGAGGTTGGTGCGGTAATCGGGCAAGGTATTCCGAATGTGCCGAAGCTGTTCACTTATGCGCGCTACAATGCCGAGCTTTCTAGCGAAGGCTTGAATGCGCTTGGCCTTGAGCACATCAATCCGGTGCACGTCCAGCAAATGGATTCGGTTGATCATATCGGCGAAATGCAGGAGGTCGGCCGAGCCGTGGCTGAGCAAAAAGTGAAAGCTGCTCACTTCGCTGCGTTTCCACCGGCGTAATTTATCTGCTTTGAAAAGTGAAAGATCGAAAGGGAATGGGTTACCCTGTGTGCGGTCTCCCGAAGCAATTTGCGCTGCGCTTTGTCAAGCACTCAGCGCACAGTGACAGAACACGAACCGGAGCGGCCGTGATCGTCCAGCGCGGTCAGTTGGTAGCGGCCAGGCGCTGATTTCCAGGAAAGAATGTCGCTGGCAGCAGATTTTCCAATGAAAGTCTTATCGGCGAACCAATACACTTCGCGAACATCGGCGTCTGTTTTTGCTCGCAACGGAATTCCTTGTTTGCGACTCGACTCGCTATTTAGAACTTCATAGATGTTCCCTGCTGCTGGGGCGATAATCCGCGGAGGATTCCCAGTGCGCGCGACAAGTTCCGGATCAGTTTCAGGCAAAAAGGGCGGCGGCAATTTCCTCGGCACTCCGGCGCGGCGAAAGATCGACAACAACTCCGTAGGCCAAAATTCGTAGACTTCACGCCGGAGCTGGCGCGTCCCATCATCACGCGCGACCCGAAGTCCGCTCGCAGCATCGACGAGCACTTCCTGATGCACATCGCAAAGTTTGATCGGTGAAATTCCGGGAATGAACCATCCCTCGATCTGTTGGGTGCAATACGGCTCAGGTAAATCACCTGAGACCGCGCAAAAGGAGACACGTTTCAAATTCGCGCCCGGAGGGGGGAGATGCGGCTGGGTCGGCTCCGGCCAGGTCGCGCGCAAACTGTCGATGATTTGAAACAAGAGCGGAGCAGCGGCGATGCGTCCGACAAAAGTTCCGTTGGCGCGGCCATCAAAATTTCCGATCCACACTGCGAGAACATAATGATTGAAGACGGCGATTGACCATGCGTCGCGAAAACCGTGTGACGTTCCCGTTTTCCAAAAAACCGGCGCGGCCCGGTCAGAATATGCGCGGCCAACTTCGGGCCGTGGCAGATTAGTCATTTCCAGCGTCAGGAATGCAGCTTCCGGCATGATGATCGACCGACCTCGCGCAGCGGTTGGATCGCGCGATGTGCGGCGAAGAGGACGCAACTCTCCATTGTTAGCGAGCGCTGCGTAAAGTCGCACCAGATCTTCCATTGTGACTTCGGCTCCGCATAGCGGCAGCGACAAGCCATAAACCGATTCTGAGCGCGGCAATTTGACGCCGGTGCCGCGGAGAAATTTGTAAAGCGTGGGATGATGCAACTGGGATGCGAGTTCAACCGCTGGCAGATTGCGGCTCCGCGCCAGAGCGTCGCACGCGCGGATCGGTCCGACGAATTCGCGATCGAAATTTTCCGGATCGTAATCGCCGAAACTATGCGGTGCGTCCGACAGGATCGACAATGGGTGAATCAGTCCCTGCTGCAGGGCGAGCGCATAGACGAATGGTTTTAGAGTTGAACCGGGCGAACGGGGACTGCGCGTTCCATCAACTTGACCATTAATGTCGGCGTTGAAAAAATCGGCCGAGCCGATTTGTGCTAGCACATCCATCGTACGCGTATCGACGAGCAGAGCGGCAGCATTCTGAATTCCGCGATTGCGATTTGTTTGAATATAATCGGCGATCCGGCGCTCGATTAACTGCTGCTTCGCCAAATCCAGAGTGGTGACGATTTCCCGGCGGTCCTTCTCGGTGGCGACGATCTGCTGAACAAAGTGCGGCGCGAGAAATTTGCATTCCCGTTGCGCGCGTGCGCTGAACAAGCGCACGGAGAATTCCCTATTGATTTTGGCGCGGTCGTACCAATGGCTCTGCGCCGAATCGAGCGAGTGGTTATCCCGATCGGCAAACAACGCACGGCGGCTCGGGCTTTGTGGAATGACGCTGAGCGCGACTGCTTCTGGTCGGCTTAGTCTCGATGCTGGCTTATCGAGATAAATCTGACTGGCCGCTCCGATGCCTTCGATGTTTCGCCCGTAGGGCGCGAGATTAAGATAAGCTTCAAGAATTTCAGCCTTTGAGTAATGCCGCTCCAGTTCGAGAGCGCGAACGATTTGAACGAACTTTCCGCCGAGCGTGCGTGTGCACAGATGATAACGCAACCGGGCGAGTTGCATCGTAATGGTCGACGCGCCGCTATGTGCGCCACCGGCGCCGAGGTTAAGTGCCGAGCGTAATAACGCGACCGGGTTAACGCCCGGATGGTGCCGGTAATATTTGTCTTCAAATCGGACGGTCGCATCAACTAGCGCTGGCGAAATGTCTGGCAAAGATGTCCAGACCCGAAATTTCTGATCGGTTGTGAGGGTGACACGAAGCAATTTTCCATTGCGATCGCGCACGCATTGGGAAAACGAAATGCCTTCGAGCAGTGGCGGCTTGGCCAGCGCAAGCCAGGTTGCAGCGGTGCACGTGCAAACAAGTGAGAAAGCGAGCAGCGTCTTCTTGTAACGATTTGCTATCAACACGGTCATCCTGAGCGGAGCGAAGGACCTCGCCGACGAAGTATTGATCACGCCTCCTGGCGAGTGTGTTCCATCACCCTGTGAGAGGTCCCTCTCTTCGTTCGGGATGACACGCGTTTTCATTTCGGCCAGTTCAGGACCTATTCTGTGACGCTGATCTTTCCGCCAACCCCGCGGCCCTTCACATTTCGCTCGTACATCGACTCGGCGAAAATCTGCGGTACGGTAAACTGACCGCGATTAGACGATTTAATCTGATAATTGATCTCGAGCGTGCGGCTCGACACGGTCGCGTAAAACACGGCGCGATCTTCGCGCACATCGACATAATCGACGCTGGGAATTGTTGAAACGCCTGGTTGCAGCGATGAGCCGACAACTTCGAATCCGCCCGGCAGCAGATCGATGATGGCAACATTGGTGACCGGTTCATCGCGCACAGTTCGAGCGTGTAGACGAACATGAATCGGCTCGCCCAGTTTCGTCTGCGTTACCGGCTGATCATTCTTGTCGAGTAACTCACGATAAACTTCCAATCCAGCGGTGACCGGTTGTGCCGGCACATGTCGATCAAATCCAGCTTCGACTACCTGGAAAAATGCTCCAGGACCGTTGAGCGCTCCCGCGATTTTAAAGCGGAGCGCAACCGCATCTTTGGAAAAAGCTGCCCGTTGCAGCAACTTCGCCCCGCTTGTTAGCGCAACTTCGCGCTTGTCGCGATGGATTTCTGCAATACTGAGGTCCGGCAGCTTTTTTGCGATCATATGTGAGTACGATTTTAGCGCCGAAACCGCGTAGGCGGCCGAAAGCGTGTTGAATTCGCCGCGCCCAATCGGTTGGAGAATTTGCTCGAATTCCTGGCCTGAGATTTTCTTCAGTCGCTCGGGAAACGCGCGCGCGAGTACGGCGATATATTGCGCGTTTGATCCGAGTGGTTGGCAGAAGTCGTCGTAATCCCGGGTCGATCCCTTGTCGATCTTATAAGCGGCGATCAAATCTTCCGCGTCTTTGTCTTTGTGCAGAAGCTTCAGCGCGCCGGCGAGATAAACACCGGTGATATCGTTCTCCCAGAGATCTGTCTGATGCTGTTCAAGGTAATCGCGCAGATTAAGAATGTAATTGGTCGTAACAACGCCTTCGCGCGTGAGGACGTAAATCGCGTAGGCGACGGTGCGCGCGTCTGCCAGGGTCGAAGGTTCGCGCCCAACCATCTTTTGCAAATAGCGCAAGCCGCTCGCAAACATGTCCGCCGGTGGAGCGAAGCCAGCTGTTTTCGCGGCGCTCAGGAAGTCCATCGCGTAAACGGAATTGAAACTGATCTTCTCATCAGTTTCCGGCGCCCAATAACCGAACGCGCCCTGGTCGTTTTGCCGACGTCGCAAAATTCCAAAGACTTTTTCAAGCTGAGCATTCACTTCTGCCCGACTGAGCCCGAAATCGGCTTCATCTGCGAGCAGGAGCCGGCAGAACGCGCCGCTCGTGATCTGCTCGCTACAACCATGGGGAAAATCTTTTAGAAAAACGTAAAGACCGTGCGCGAGACCAAGCGGGACTGCGGCGACGGCCGCTTCGCGCTTGGCAAACTCAGAATAAATCGCACGTGTAATCTGAATATCAGCGCTTCCTTTTTTGAAATTCCCGCTGCGAACATCAGTCGTATAGGGAACTGGCGGACGAATGCTCAGCGTAGCGCGCCGACGGGTTTCGATTCCACTACGGCTGGCCACAAATTTGATTTCGCCAGAGCCGAGCACGTCGTTGACACGTAACCGTAACTTCACGCTTTGCTCGCGTCCTTCGGCGATTCGCAATTTTTGCGTTGCCGTTCCCAAGATCGACAAATGCGGGGACGTCTCTGCGCGCAACTCGATTTCAGCGTCTGCGCCGGAACCTTCTACATTATTCGCGACCGTCACGCCGGCCTCAAATTCGTCACCAGGAGCAGCCAGCACCGGCACGCTTGGCGTAATGACAAAAGGTCCGCGAATGAGTGCGTCGCGGTCGGCCGATCCGGCAGCGTCGTTGGAAACACCGACGGCCATTACTTTTAACGTGCCGTCGAAAAAGTCGGGCACATCATAGACAACTTCGCGAGTAGTCGCGTCGGCGTCGATAATGCCAGACCAAAACACGACCGGTTTTTCTGTGACGCGCTTGAACGGATTCAATCGCTGTGCTCCTTCGCCGTCGCCGCCAAAGGCGGAGAGAGAACGCAGCAAAGAAAATTCTGGAATGATAAGATCGACAATCTGCGCCGTCTCAACACCGAGAGAGCATTTCCGAAAGAGATAGGCCAACGGATTCGGCGTCTTGTAATCCGTCACCTGCAAAATTCCTTGATCGACTGCGAAGATGACGATCTTGCTCGGACGATCGGTTTTGTAGCCGATGTGCAAAGGTTCGCCCGGCTTGGCTTTTGCCGCGGCTTGTAGATCGATCTTTAGCCTGCGGTTTTCGATATTGGCGGTGAAGGGGACGACGCCATAACTGAGCGGGCTCACAAAAATTTCCTTGGAATCGAGCGCACGGACAAACGCGACATTCACATAACCGCTGCCTTCAAAACCTTGAGGCAAACGAATGCGCTGAATGCTGCTCGCCGTGTTCGTTTGAAACCAGGTGTAACCGTAAACTTTTTCGCGCTCGATCGTGATGAGCCCGTAACCACTGTAGGGCGCCGTCACACTCACCGCGATTTCATCGCCGGCTTTGTACTCTTTGGCGTTAAGTTTGATCTCCAGCTCAGCATTTTTCTCCAGGGCACCGGCAGCTGCGGCGTGACCCACGACTGAGAAGCGCAACTTGCTTAAAATGCGATTCTGATCGTCGCGCAGCTCGAGCACATAATTGCCGGGTTCATCGGTTGGAAGCGCGTAATGATACCCACTGGATGCGACTGAGATTTTTTCCGATTTCGCGGCTCGCTCTTTCAGCACCGACTCATAAACGTAATTGCCATTCTCCTGTTTCTTCAGCACGGAAACGTATTCCTGCACGATGAGGTTGAGGGTGACGTTCTCGACGGCGATGCGATTCAGTTGTGGATCGACTGCGGCCAGATCGATCGCGCGCGGCTTGTTCATATCGATGTAACGGAGATCGCCGTCGGCTTTGTAGCCGATCACGTAAGGCAGAGCGGAGACAAGCGCGCCAACGTCCCCCATTACACTCCTCCCGCCTTCGCCTTCGAAGCCTTCAGCGATGAATCGCATCGCGTAGGTCGCGTCTGCGAAGCGTTCCAGTTGCAGGTCAAAAGCGGCGTGGCCTTCACCGTCAGTTTTCTGCTCGCCGAGATCGACTGTTTGCTCTTGCTGATTTTTGTTTTCGTCAAACAGCGGATCGAAAAAAGTGAAGTCGCGAAATTCCGGAAATGAAAATGCAGAAGGCGTGAGCTCAACCTTGCCGGTCACACGCCGATCGGTGGCCGGTGTGCCATAAAGGTTGGCCAGGGCGACGAATCCCTGCATTTCCTTGGGACGAATCCAGCCGCGCGGCGCGCCTTTGGAAAGGCGCGTCTCGATTTTCATGCGGTCGGGCAGGAACTCTTTCACTTGCGCGGTGGCGGAACCAAGCAGACTCGAGCGCCTGTTATCTTTGATCAGGTAAACATTGAATGTGTAAAGGCCGGTCGGCGATTCATTGGCCGTTTGGTAGCTCAGTTCAGTGAATCCCGTTTCCGGCAATGTGAGCTTCTTTGTCTGGACCCGCAGGTCGCGCGCGTCGAGCACTTCGGTTTCAATTGGCAAACCTTTGAGATTGCCACCCCAGCTGCGCTGTTTCACCACCAGGCCGATGTGAATTTCATCTCCCGGTCGGTACACACCGCGTTCGGTGAAAACGAAGGCATCGAGACCTTCCGGCGGGAGGTTCTGCGCTCCTTCAATTTCAAAGCGCGAGAAATTCAGGACGCGGTCTTCACGCGCGAACGGCATGAAAGCGATGTCGTCGCCGTTCCGTGCGACAAATGCCACCGGTGTTTTTTCACGCTCCGATTTTTCGACCGATGGAAACGCGCAATGACCATCTGCTCCTGTTGTGGCCGTCTGGATCGGCACGCCGTTCTTACCCAGAATGTCAACGGTCGCGCCGTTGACCGGCTGTCCATTCTTGATGGACACCAAAAAGACGTCGCTGCTGCCATCAGTATTTTTCTTCGTCAAAATTCCGATGTCGGTGACGAGAAGAAATCTGCTGTCGCTAACCGAGGTGATCGGTTTCTTTTTCGCCGGGTCCCAGCCGCGCGCGGTAAGAAAGAAAAGGCCGCGCTCGCTTCCGCCGTCTGCCGGTTTGCGAAGATGCTCGGAAAAATCGAACGCCGAATAATTCGCTTTCCATTTGTCTTCGACCGCAATTGGCTGCTGCTCCAGCGCAATCCGCGAAATATTTTCCTGATTGAATAAATGTGAATCGCGAAATTCTGGGTCTTCGAATTTCCCCTGGGTCTGGCTGACGAGGTGGTTGATTTGAGTGG
The DNA here is from genome assembly GCA_003218475.1 of Verrucomicrobiota bacterium. Taxonomy (GTDB): domain Bacteria; phylum Verrucomicrobiota; class Verrucomicrobiia; order Chthoniobacterales; family UBA10450; genus Udaeobacter. Next base: position 19,532 of record QHNR01000114.1, read on the forward strand.
TAGCAACACGCGCGACTTCGAATTCGATCCCCGCCAGAGCGCGTGAGCGGATCGACAATTTTCGGTCGCCGTTGAGCGCGAGCAAACCGCCTTGACCTTCGATCTGCACTTCGCGCGGCAGCTGCGGCACTGCCACGATCGCGTTGTAGTCTTCCGCTAGTGGATAGTTACCAAAGGCGCGCACTCCTTTCGCGACGCGGACGTAAAGCTCGCCCTCCGATTCGACCCGTATCTTAAAAGCGTGTTGGCGATCTTGCGCCTTTTCCGAGGGCACAACCGTGAATTCGATCCGCTTGGCTTGCTCGAGAACGTCGTCCGGCACATCTGTCGGACTTTGCCACTTTGAGCCTTCTGGTTCTGTCGTCTCATCCGACTCGTCCTCTTCCGAGTTGGCGCTCCGCGTGCTTTCGTCGTTTGAATTACTTTCATCAGCTGTTCCCGAACCGGAACTTTCCGAGTCGGTTTCTTTGGTCTTTTCGGCTTCGCGTTTCGGCAGCAGACGGATCTGAATGGCCTTCCCTAGTTCGCTACTACTGATATCGGCCGTCGTAGTTAAAACCAGAACTTGTTCCGGTTCGCCATTCTTTGTGCGCGCGATGGTCGCCGCGATGGAATCGATCTGAAAGGCGGTCCCGGTTGACGGGATGCGCAGCTTTTGCTCCCTCGCTTCGCGGGTTTCCGCTCCGCCTTGCGCGGTTCGGACACCCTTGCTCAGCTCCAGCTTCAAGAAGTCCTCCTTATCCTCTGGCAACGTCACATTCGAGCTGCGCAAATAGGCAATGCGCTTATGCAATCCGTAAGTGAGAGCAAAATGCGGCGCCGGATCGTTAGGCGGAAAAATTGTCGATCCGCCAATCATCAACAGTTGGAGATGTCGTTCTAATTCACCAGGCTCGACTGCGTGTGTAAGCTCGAGCGTCGCCGTGATCTGGCGTTGGGTTGGATCGGCTGGATCCTGATAAAGCTCAAGGTTTTTGATTGCGATCTCAAAGGGCGGCGTCGTGAATTCGTAAACGCGGCTCTCCACTAAAACGTGTGGCGGGAAAAATTTCTTGTCGAAAATGATTTTGAATTTTTGATCGGCTGGCCAGTCTTCACTTGGTTTGAAAAACAGATGTTTGTCAGTGGCCCACATCCACTTGCCGGGTAATGGGGGATCGAGCCGGACGCCCGGCACCGGCACTTTTTTCAAATCCTCCAAGCGCGCCGCCGACTCGCTGAATCGGACATCAACCGTGGGAAAGGTTAAGTCTTTCTCCAGTTTCGTTACTGGAATCGGGTCGATCTTAACGGTGACATAGCGCGGCTTTGGCCGATGTTGATACCAATGCCACGTCCAGGCAGCCCCGCAGGAGAGCAGAAGGATGGCGGCGATTCCGGAAGCTGTGATGAGGGGATGAGCCCGATTGAAACCGGAGAAGGCGGCGCGGCTTTGTGAAAGCCAGCGCGGCGGACTCCATTGGACCCGGCCGAGGATCGCAACAGCGACCTTCTTCAGGAAGCTGAAGAGAAGCAGAAACGGTCGAGCAGCAAGGTGAAGTGCTTGGGTGATGAGTGCGCTTGTATTCATAGGCAGAAATACGCAAGTTCAGCAGGAATCTTTCACTAAATCGATAGTAATTATTCCTAGGGGCAAAGCTGACATGAAAGATCTACATGAAGACTGGTGGGTTACTGGCCACGCGTCGCAGTTTGGTGGATCGACTCGCGAATTGGGACGATCGCGAGCGATGGCAGGAGTTTTTCGATACTTACTGGAAGTTGATCTACTCCGCGGCGCGCAAATCGGGTCTGACCGATGCGGAAGCAGAGGAAGTCGTGCAGGAAACGGTGATCACCGTCGCCAAAAACGTCGACAAGTTGAAATACGATCCGGCAATCGGCTCGTTCAAAGGCTGGCTCTTGCAAATCACCCGCTGGCGGATCGCCGATCAATTTCGCAAACGCGAACCGGGCGATGCCGAGTGCGCTCGTTCATCGGATGATCGCGCAACGGCGACAATCGAGCGCGTCCCCGATTCGCGGATCGTCGATCTTGATGCGCTGTGGGAAACGGAATGGAAGAGAATTTATTCGAAGCCGCAATCGCGCGCGTGAAAAAGAAAATCGAGCCGAAACAATTTCAAATCTTCGACTGTTACGTGCGCAAAGAATGGCCGGCACAAAAAGTTGCCGAGCGATTGGGAGTGAATGTCGGACAGGTGTATCTGGCGCGACATCGCGTCGGCGCGTTGCTGAAGAAAGAAATTAGAGCGCTGGAAAAGAGCGCTCACTGATCGGCTTTTGCGTCTGGGGAGCGCAGGATGCCAGCCTGCACATCTGGGGCAGCTTGCCGAGACCAGGGAAATCGCGTGGCCTCAGCATTGCGTGTGTCAGGATGCTGTCGGCAGGGCTGCCGGCAACTACAGGCTGGCAGCCTGTGCTCCCAGACACGCGGGACGCGCGTGTTCCTCAGAATTGCTTCGCATCGGCCGCTTGTGTAAAATCGGCCATTCCCGACCGAGTTTCCGCTCAGATCCCCATTATTCCCGATCACGAATTGCTACGCGTGATCGGACGCGGGCTTACGGCGAGATTTGGCTGGCGCGGACGGTCACTGGCGTTTCGTGTCAAACCCGAATCGCAGATTCGAAAGAAGAAGGGATCAGCATTTAGGATCGATACTAAGTGGACAATTTTGCCTCGTCATTTCTGTCAGCAGTCTTTAAATTCCATCCATATTCGTTCGACCGAAACCGACTTTACCTGAAGGAGTAACATTATGCCGACGTACATTAGTTTGGTGCAGTTTACCGACAAGGGTATCCAAGCCGCCAAGGAGACAACCCACCGGGTGGCCGACTGGGCCGCCAAGGTGCAGTCGATGGGAGTAAACATCAAGCAGATGTATTGGACGCTCGGTCAATATGACCAGGTTTGCGTCTTCGAGGCTCCTGACGACGAGACGGCCGCCAGTGTGTTGCTGGCTGCTGATCTGCTGGGCAACATTCGCACGCAGACGATGCGAGCGTTCACGACCTCCGAGATGGAGAAGATCCTGACCAAGGTGCCTTGATCCGACCGTGGTCTGCTCGACGGCGAAGCTCACGACCGTCACAATTTGCGCCTCTTTGCATCGCGGCAGCGGCAACCACGGCACCACTCACCTTTGAATTTTCCTTCGAATGTCATGGCAAACAAAAAAGAGCGCGATTGTGAGTAAAGAACGGCTCGTCGAGTGCTAACGTGCCGCTTTCAAGGCCTTCTGCTGAATCGCGGATGAATTCATTTTCGCCGGTTGAATAAAAGCTTAAAATGCATAACGCCGCGCCGATGTGGCGAAATGGTAGACGCAACGGACTTAAAATCCGTTCCCGCGAAGGCGGGGTATGGGTTCGAATCCCATCATCGGCACCCTCGCAAATGCGATTTCACGAGGGGAAATCGTTAGAATCAGCGATTTTATCGGGCGCGAGATGACGCGCACGAAAGCGCACGAAAAGACCGTCTAATTCGTCAAGTGCGGCCAACTAAGTTCAGGATTTTCGCTGGCTAAGCTGTTCACGAGCACGAGGCATCATTTGGGGGCGCCTCGTATCCGTGATGCGTGTCTGGCGATTCTGACATTTCCGAAGAGGGTGTGCTCAAGTAATTCGCTATTAGTCGCGTTCTACATGGGTTTGCAAACGCAATACGCCGCTGATCAGAAAAAGCCTATGAATTGGGGCAAAATTGGGGACGACGCAGGGGATAAAGACTCCTTTGTTCACTTGGCACGAGTCCGCTCCACAATCGATGAGGCGAGCTGAACTCGACAACCCAGACGGTCCGCGTGAGACGACGTTGTCATTTTACTGTGTGCTCGGTGAGGCATTTACACCGGACACTCAATAGCCTGCCTCTTATCCCGTGCGTGTGAGCGGCTCATCGTGCCGTCGCGTCCATCGATGTCATCCGCCGCAGTTCAAATTCGCGGTAGCGATCCTGATAACGGCGGAGACGAAACGGGAAGATCATCACCACCAGCACGCCGAGCAGCAGGAACGCATACCACACTCCGTACGGCTGCCGCAGCGCGACGGCGGCAAGCCCGCCCAGCGCGAATGCCACGCCGGCGCCGATCAGCACGCGCACGGCATTCACGACGAAGCGTTGCGCCTTGCCCCGCGCCGCGAGGCACTCGATTAGCGCGCCAAGGCAACCGATGAGCGCGCCGCCGACGCCGCCGACGATGCCGGCGGTTCGATCTGACCACCCACCGCCGGTCTGCGTCGCGGCGCCGTCGAAGCTCGTGCTCTGGACGAGCTTGAGATTCCGCAGGAAGACGCTGCCTTTGCCCGGAAGCTTGACGTTCACCACTAGCTTGCTTGGCCGCGAACTCGCGCCCTTCGCGTTGAACGGGAGCGTGAACGCGCGCCAGTCGGAAGTGCCCGTGAGTTTCGCCATCGGTCCGGCCAAACCGAGCGTGCGGGAAAAATACGCCGCCGTTTCGCCGAAGTGGCTCCACATTTCCAGGAAGCCGTTGCCCTCAACGTTGTCGTAGCGCACTTCGCCGGTGACGGCGTAGAAATCGGTGGTGATTTTCGGCTGCACGATGGTCAGCACGGTCGCGCTCATCGCGCCTGGGCCGCGATTCTCGACTTTGAGCGCATTGTCCGGTGCGCCGGTGAGCGTGCCCGCGGTGAGCTTGCCGGCGTCGGCGAGTTCCTTCCACGAGAAGGTTGAGATCACCTGCTCGTCGGCGCGCGCGGCGGCGGTGAAGAGGATTGCAGTGAGGAGGAGGAGGATCGTTTTCATGGTTGGGGTTCTATTCTTGTTGGTAGTGTTTGAGGAGCTGGTGAAAGGTGGACGCATCGAAACGGCCCTCGGCGTAGAGCCCGCGGAGCAGCCGCTCGTAGTCGTCGGCGGTGTCGTTCTTGTCGAAGACTTTGATTTTCTCGATGAGCCGGTCGAGACGCAGACGGACGGTCGGGTAGGTGATGCCGTAGGCAGTAGCGAGTTCCTTGAGTGAACCTGACGTGAGGATGAATCGCTTCACGAAGGTGAGGTCTTCATCGCTGAGGAGTTCGATCCAACGCTCGGGTGCAGGTTGCGACATTGATAAAATGAAAGCACACTTTCGTTTTATTTGCAATAACAAAATGAAAGCGGCCTTTTGTTTTATTGAATCTGTAATACGGTGCCGTGTGCCGCGTGCCGTTGCAACCTGCTGGTCAAGCATTTTTCCATGCCGGGCGCTCGCTCATTTCGTTTTCACGCGTTGGACGGATGGATTAACGCAGACTTGAATCACCGGTCGTGTTCTGGCAACCGCGGGTCGCGTGCGGCCCCGGCATTTTCGTCGCCGGCAGTGCAAAAGTCGATGGCGCATTAGGAGTCTAGCGCATCGGTGTGCCAGAATTTGTGCTAGAATGACGAGCATTCTGCTTGCCCCTCTCAGCGGAACCAAATTCAGAAGCGGAGTTAGACAGAATTCACAAAATTGACAGAATCGTATCGGAGTAAGTTTTGTGCCATTCTGTTAATTCTGTCCAAAATGAAAAAGGACTCCGTCGCCGAGCGCATGGCGCGACTTGGTATTCACGATGTCGATCTCGAGGAGACGTTTGCCCGATCTTCAGGGCCTGGCGGTCAAAATGTGAACAAGGTTGCAACTGCCGTAACGCTGCGTCACTGCCCAAGCGGCATCAGTGTCACCGTGCAGGATTCGCGCTCACAGGCAGTAAACCGCAAGCTGGCGCGGGAACGATTGCTCGATACGATTGAGAGCGCTCGCCAAGAGCGCCGCGCTGCGGAAATTGCAGAGCGTGAAAGGGCGCGCCGGAGAAAATCGCCCCGTCCGGCTGCGCTTAAGAAGAAGATTTTGGAGCGAAAACGCAAACGCGGAGAGCTAAAGAAGCAGCGAGCAAAGATCGATTTGGATTAACATTACCAAAGCAGACCTTGTAAGGCTCGAATTCTGTTTTCGGTGAGCTTCGATTTCTCTTCAATCGAATGCGCTGCATCCCGGGTTTTAAGCCACGCGACCTGCTCTGCTTCACTTTGGAAAAACGGTCGAGTGACAAAACAGATCGGACAGCCTGATCAACATCGTTCATCATTTTATCGAGAGCGTCCGCTTTTTCTTCTTCAGATGAAAACACCGACCCGGTAAAGTCCTCCGGCGCTTGCGCGGGGTCCGCAACAACGATCATGTGCTTGACGAAATTGTCGTCGTACTCGGTTTGAAGCGCGTCGTTTTGTTCGGAATTGATTTTCCGTGCGCAGGACTGATCCAATTGCCTGACTTTAGATCAAACGTGCCCTGAAACGTCTCGTAGTTGCTCGGCTGGTCGGGCGTTGCTTCGGATTCGTGTAGCTGAGTGCTCGCACCTTAAGCTTTTGGTCGGAGCCGAACCGAAAGTACGCGTTCACTTCTCCGTCGAACAGCCGCTTCAGCGTTTTTTGAATGTGCTTGCCGATGTCGATCTGGCGAAAGCTTTCGCCATTCAATTCCAAAACGAAAACCGAATCAAGCCCATATCTTCCGTCGTAATCGAGCGCGCATGCGGTTGAGTCAGGTGCCCAGGCGACTCCCAGATCGCGATGATTTTGTCCCTCGAAATAATCTCTTCCGCGGATTTCGCCGAGTGTCTGTCGTGTCTGCAAATCTGCCAGGAAGATGGTGTTTCCCTCTGTCTGATCCTGGTCAACCGCAGCTTCGTGTGACAACACGAGCACTCCATAGCGACCATCGGGCGATTCGGAGTTTTTGTGTACAATGTAATTTTGTGGCCAATCACCAGCGCCGACCGTTCTCGAGAAGGCGATGCTTAGAGATAGCGCGAAAAACAGAATCAAAACTCGCCGTTAAAGACGCACAGTCAGGACAGTATGTTAACCTACCTGTCGCCAAAAAGAAGAATTCGCCGCTTTAATACGTCTGGAGAAGCCACTTGTGGCGAATTGTTTTTTGAGAAACAATTCACCCTATGAAAAAAGCAATCATACTTGGTTCTGCGCTCTCAATCGTTGGCTTGATGTTGGCCTCCTGTTCCAGTGAACCAGAGGCAACCACGACCACGACGCGTCAAACCACTGTGACGACGGCGGTACCTGCCCCGACAGGCACGACAACAACAACGACGACGCACCGCGCGGGCGGCTACTGATAGCTGATAGCCCCTAATTTCAACGGACCGTTACCGTCGATCCGGTGGCATTGTCTCTGTTGCAGGCGATTCGCCAGTAGGGAGGTTTGCCGCTTTCCAATCCATCGCCATGCGGATGCGGGCGCGCCCGCTTGGATGATCGAAAAAGATGAATTCTTCGAGCGGCGTCGGATCGAGCTTCCGATAAGCGCCGAGTTTGAGCGCTGCTTTCGCCATGCCGTCCGGCTCGCGTGAGGTGTTGATTCCGAAAGCATCCGCTTCTCGTTCCGTCACGCGCACCACGGTATTAAGAAGTGGCGTGACGATGAAAAGCAATGTGCTCAAGATCAAAACTAGGAGCGGCAGTCCGGCTGGATCAGCAATGCCACGCACGCGCCATCTGATCCCCCAACGCTTCACGGCTGCGTCGAAGAAAACACGAGTAAGCGCGAATCCTATGAGGATGAAAATTCCAAAATAAGTCAGCAGCTTCGCGGCGTGATTGAGAACGTAATGGCCCATCTCGTGTGCCATCACCATGCGAATTTCCGGGAGTGTGCATTGTTTGAGCAGATTATCATTAAGCGCGATCCGCGTTGTGCCGAGGACTCCAGAAACGTTTGCGCTTACCCGCGTGGTCTGACGTGATGCGTCAACTTCAAAAACTTGCTTTGCCGGAATTTGGTTCGCTCGGGCCATTGCCAGGATCGGGTCTCTGATTTCCGCGTTTGTCAGAGATTTGTACGTATTAAAGAACGGCTCGATGAACAGGGGTGCGATAAACACCACGACAAACAGGAAGATGACCACGACGCCGGTTCCCCAGATCCACCACGTCCGGGGTGTTCGTCGAAACACGGTGTAGAGAGCAATCAATAATATCGTGCCGCCGATTATCGTGAGGCCGAAGCCAATTAACTGTTCGTGAAACCATGGAAGAAAACTCTGTGTAGCAAATCCGTACTGATGTTCGCGAAAAAAATGTTCGTACAGATTGAGTGGAAAACTAAGTGTAGCGACGATCAGAAAGTATGGAATTGCGTAGCAGGCGACTTGGATACTTCTTAGCTTGGCAGCGCGTTCGGCGAAATCGCGCAACCGCGCCGAGATTCGTGATTCGAGGAGAAAAATGGAAATTGCGGCGACGAGTAGAAAATTCCAAAGAAGCAACCAGTAACCGCCCTCAAAGTAGGCGTCCGACTTTTCTCGTTGATCTCGTGGGACAGTAGCCAGCCACGCTTTTGTCGCGGCGGCTGGATCGACTGATTTTGTATCTGCCACGACCGCAGGCGAACTGTAGCCGGGGTCGGTGACCCCGGCAGCGCGTTCCAGCGAACTAAGTGTCCCCGCGATCGCAGGTGAGGCTGTTTGTGCGGGAGTCTCCTGGGCAGAAATCTCCATCAAGGCGACCGAGATTGAGGCGGCGAGCGCTAGAGTAATCAAATGTTTGGTCACTAGCACAGCCATAGCAAGGCACGCTCAAAAAGAAAGCAGTGTTATGCCGCGCATTTGTGATGGCAACCAGCCGATCCCGCCTGAAACATCCGGGAAAGACTTTCGCGACTTGAACAAACCAATGTCGTTTCATTAGGCTCGACAACCGCATGCCGAAGTAGAAGATCGAAACATGAAAGCGCCCGTGTTGCTGTTTTGCACGCTCTTGGTGGGCCTGTGCGCTGTTCGGAACTTAAGCGCGGAAACCAAGCCAGCGGATACACAGCTGTACGGACCATATCCCACGAACTACAAGGAGATCGTGACGAAATGGCTCGCGACACAATTGATCGATGCGGAGAGCGCGCACATTGAATGGAATGGCGAGCCGAAAGCGGCGAACCTGGGCACACAAGACAAGCCTCTTTATGGATATCTGGTTAACTTTAAAATAAACGCTCGAAATCGCTTCGGCACTTACACCGGAATGCAAAGCCATGGCGTATTGATCCGCGACGGGAATGTGGTAAAAGGCCTCGGTTTTGGTTACTGACAAAAGCAAAATGAAATTAAATCCTCAATTGAAATCATCGGGCCAAGTCGTGGCCATTTTGGTCATCGTACTGGTGTTATTGGGTATTGGTTATTGGTGGCTCAACTCTACGAAGCAGCAGATGGCCAAGGAAGGGAAAGAGTTCGCCAACGAAGCATTACAGAAAATTGTAGTCCGGCACGACGTTAATTTTTTCGGCTCGCATCTAAGCCCGCAGGCGCGCATGAATTTCCCAGTCTCGGCGCAGCAGGAATTTATGAACGAAATTGTTCAGATGGGAGCGCCTGTCGGCGCGATTGATCTGCAGGGCCAAATGGAATTTCAATCGCAATTTTTCGAGCCGCACGGTGCCTTCCACGCGCGGATAAATTACGCGGCAAGATACGCCGATTTTGACCTCAGCATTTCGCATCCGGTCGGCCGTTGGCAGATCGACACGATCGGATTTGTGAAGCAGAGCGAGCAGTTGGGACCCGGACCTGCCGCTCCACCTTCACCTGCAGCTTCACTTCCACCTTCAGCTCCACCTGCAAGTTCAGCTCCACCTGCAGGCTCAGCTCCACCTGCAGGCTCAGCTCCACCAGGGGCTAATTAACTTAGAGCTCCGCTTCCCTTGGCAAGCGGGCTACAGCAGTAAACGGTCGAGCGAGTCCACGCAAATCTGCGACCAGCTTTCCAAGGATGCGCGACGACCCGTTAACTCTTCTTTTGTCAGAAACGTCAGGCCAGTAATCATCGCCTCACGCTTCTGCACCTTCGGCTCCTTCAGTTTGAACATGTGCACGATGCCCAGATGAACGCGTCCTACTTCGGTGGAGTCGTCGTTCAAGAGAGCAATGATTTGATCTTCGAATGCAGTATCGATGTTGATTTCCTCGTTCACTTCGCGTTCTACGCCCGCGCGGTACGCCTGCTCGTCCATGGCGAAGAGCGATTCATCGGTTTCGTTCATGTGACCGCCTATACCGATTGAGCCTTTGGCGATCAGCCGTTGCTCGCCGGCCTTCTTACCGCGCACGTAATGAAGCACAGTATTTTGAAAGACGATTAGTACGTAGGGAATGATCTGCTTGTAGTCGGGATTACTCTCAGCTTGGGGACGTGGAATGAAAAAGTTGCTTCCACGCGAAAGAATCGCGTCCAAATATTTTTCCGGTTCGAAATTGAGTCCTTGGAAGGCGCCAAGCTCATCAAACAAACTGCGCCTGATTACGAGAACGTTTTCAATGGGCGGATTCATGAACCTATTATTCTGATCCCGCAGTCGCGGGAGAAGAATCTCTGATCATTTTTCACTGAGGCCAAAGCGAGGACCAGAGATGTTTCGCTTCGCTCAACATGACAAAGGCACACTAAAACGAATAATTCACGCCGACCTGCGGTCCGAAAAGATTCAGGCTTGGATTAGGATCGGTTTGTCCTCCATTGGACAGATGCTGGTAAAGCGCTCCGACGTTTATTTTCCAATGATCGTTGACGCTGTAGGAGATGCCGGCAGCCGATAAAATATTGAACGTAAAATCCTGGCCCTGTCCGCCGGGAATTTCCGGATGACTGTCGATCCAGCCCGTGCCGACACCGCCCGAAAAATAAGGAACGAACCGGCTGCCGGGTCGGACAAAGTTATAGCGCATGCCGAGATTGAACCCGAAGTAATGGTTCTCAATCCCACGAAAAATCGGCTCTGCCATCGCGCTGACGTAGAATTGATTGTAGCCACGCAACCAGGTGTCATGGACAACTCCCCAACGAATCCTCGCCGTCAGAAACTCCGCGCCGATTTCGTAACTCGTGGGCGGATTGATCGCGCCAAATAAATATCCGGACTCGATTGCAAATTCAAATCGTTGCGGATTGAACTCTTCAGTGGCCGTCGCCACGGGCGGCGGTTCAACGCCGCCGAAAGTTGGTGAGCCCGCCAGAAAGGCTGCACAAGCAAAGCACAAGCGGAGAGCTTTCATTCGGCGCGCCTATCTTAGAGTTCATTAGTTAGATTGCAATTGGTGGCGCGCTTTCCTGTAGCGGTGCTCTGTGAGCGCCGAAAATCAAGGAAGGGCGATCTCCAGATCGCCGCTCCTTGCGCTACAAAACTCAGTAAGATCAGGAGGCAATGGACTGGTCCATTCGCGCTCACCTTCAATCGCCAGTTTTGCCGAGTGAAGTGCATGACGAGACAACAGTAACCTTTGCTCCAGTTCAGGCGTCCATCCCGCGTCAATAAAACGGAGGTAAAGCTGTTCATCGGGACCGTAAATCTTGTCGCCTACAATCGGGTGACCGATCGCGCTCAAGTGCACACGAATCTGATGGGTGCGTCCCGTGCGTGGAACTGCGCGAATCACCGCGAACTTTTCTTCGCCACGCGGTGAATTTTTTCCGTGAACTTTCCTTCGACCCTCACCTTCATCCTCTCCCTGGCCAGGGAGAGGAAGTCGCGAAGCGACAGGTGAGGGTGCGAGAGTCGACCTTGTGAAGCAACGCTCGACGAAAAATTCAGTCTGTGCTGGCGCGCCACTCGGGTGGATCATTTGCTTTAGCCAGATCACCGATTCTTGATGTTTGCCCTGTCGATCCAGCCGCGTGTCGACGAAGTACCGCTCCCATTCGGGCCATCCCCAAACGATCGCGAGATATTCTTTCTTCACCTGCTGCCGTTGCATCAGCAACCCAAATCGGCGTGCCGCCGCAGCTGTTTTCGCCACCAGGACCAAGCCGCTGGTCTCGCGATCGAGCCGATTCACGATCGAAATCTGACCGCCACCGGCAATTTCGAATGCGAGTAACTCGCGCAATTCTTTCCACAGAGTTGGCCCGCCATTCGGCTTTGTCGGGTGAATTAGAAGAAATGGCGGTTTGTCGACCACGACATACTCGTCGGTTTCATCGACAAGATTGAAATGGAGTTGCGGAGTAATGGACTAATGGAGTATCGAGCGCGCACGAGATCAACGATCGCATTACTCCAACACTCCATTTCCAGTGCTTGACCTTCCTCCCAAAACTGTTTTACCTAAAACGCCTCAGCCTTAACCAGAGGAGCAATCCTTGGACCCCAAAGACATTAAAGAAATTAAAGCCATCATCGATTTGATGAAGAAGCATGACCTGTCGGTCTTTGAGATTGAGAAGGAGGGGTACCGTCTCAAGCTGGAAAAGCGGCCTTCCGTTCAGCCATCCACAGTTGTGCCGCCCGCAGTGCCAGCGCAGCCCAAGGCCGGCTCAACTACACCTGAACCTGCGCCTCCCGCGGCCAAAGCGATCGAAACCGTACCGCTGAAGGAAATCGTTTCTCCGATGGTAGGCACGTTCTATCGCTCCGCGTCGCCAGACAGCGCGCCCTTTGTCGATGTTGGAAAATCTGTGACCGAAGACGCGGTCGTTTGCATTATTGAAGCGATGAAAGTGATGAATGAAATCAAGGCAGAAACCAGCGGTATCATTGCCGAAGTGGTGGCCGAAAATGGCAAACCCGTGCAGTTCGGACAGGTGTTGTTTCGAGTCCGTTAAAAAGGTAGGGCGCGACCGCCGTGCGCGCCGAATCGGGCGTCCCGATGTTTGAGAAAGTACTAATTGCCAATCGTGGTGAGATCGCGCTGCGGGTGATTCGCGCCTGCAAGGAGCTCGGCATTCGCACCCTTGCGGTCTATTCGGAGGCGGATGTCGATTCGCTGCATGTTCAGCTTGCGGATGAATCCATCTGCATCGGCGCGGCGCCGAGCTTGGAAAGTTATTTAAAAATCGATCGCATCATGAGCGCAGCTGAGATCGGCGACGTCGATGCGATTCATCCCGGCTATGGATTCCTGGCCGAGAACCCGCATTTCGCCGAGGTGTGCGAAAGCTGCAACATCAAGTTTATCGGGCCATCGTCGCGCGCGATGCAAGCCATGGGGGATAAAAACGCTGCTCGCGCCTGTGCACGGAAAGCCGGGGTGCCAGTCACTCCGGGCAGCGATGGAATCGTCGAGACGGAGAGCGAGGCGATTAGGATCGCAAAGAGAATCGGATACCCGGTGATGATCAAGGCAGCTGCCGGCGGTGGCGGGCACGGCATGCGCACAGCACATAACGAGCCCAGCCTTAAATCGGCATTTCACAGTGCGCGTCACGAGGCGCAGAAAGCATTTGGAAACGAACAAGTCTATCTGGAAAAGCTCATTCATAATCCCCATCACATTGAATTTCAGATCGTCGCCGACAGCCACGGCCGTGTGGTGCATCTCGGCGAACGCGATTGCTCCATTCAGCGGCGCAACCAGAAAGTGATTGAGGAATGTCCGTCGCCGCTGATGACGCCGAGTCTTCGCAAAAAAATGGGAAACGCGGCGATCAAGCTGGCCAAGTCAGTCGGGTATGAAAATGCAGGCACGATTGAATTTTTAGTCGATCAAGGCAGGCATTTTTATTTCATGGAAATGAACACCCGCATCCAGGTGGAACACACGATTACGGAGGAAGTGTATGCGTGCGATCTTGTGAAGGAGCAGATCCGCATCGCTGCCGGCGAGCCGCTTTCGCCTCATGTCGCGCACGCGGTCCCGCGATTGCACGCCATCGAATGCCGGATCAATGCCGAAGACCCAGCCAACGATTTTCAGCCTACGCCGGGCCGGATCGATTTTTATTATGCGCCGGGCGGCCGCGGAGTTCGAATCGACTCGCACGTCTATACAGGCTATACCGTGCCGCCTTACTATGACTCGCTGATTGCCAAAATAATTACGGTGGGCGCCACACGGATCAATGCGATTGATCGAATGCGTCGCGCACTGGACGAGTACTACATTACCGGTATCAAGACCACAGTTCCGTTTCACGCAGCAATGATGCGAAACGGTGATTTTCGCGAGGGAAACTACGACACTGGATTGATGGACCGCCTCATTTCAGCGGGCAAGCTTGAGCTGGCCGCGCGGCCGATCCGGTTACGTGAGTAAGATTTTGCGGCGCGGTCAAGGATATGAGAGCGCTCAGCGAATGCCGGCTCTACGGAATTATTGATCTCAGTTACGTCGCACGATCCGATGTCGCTCGCGTCGCTGAGCAAATGGTCGAAGGAGGTGTCGATCTGATCCAGCTTCGCGGAAAGGCAAGATCAATCGACGAACTGGTGGATCTCGCGGCTGACCTTCACCAATTGACAACAAAATCTTCCACGCCCTTGATCGTGAACGATCATGCGGAGATCGCCAGCCACATCCCAATCGAAGGCGTACACGTCGGGCAGGATGATGATTCAATCGAAGTCGCGCGACGTAAAGCAAGTCGCCAAATTGTGGTCGGAAAATCCACGCACAGCTTTGAGCAGGCACTCGCGGCGCAACGCGAGGGCGCGGACTACATTGGCTTCGGGCCGATCTTCGCCACGCCCACGAAACCTGATTATCGGCCGATCGGCCTTTCGGACGTCAGCCGGGTTTATGCAGAAGTGAATCTGCCGATTTTCTGCATTGGCGGAATCAATATCGATAATCTGCAAAGCGTTATCGACGCCGGAGCAAAGCGCGTTGTGATGGTTTCCGCCTTGCTCAAGGCGCACAGTATTGTTGATTACGCGCGCTGTGCGACCGACATGCTGGCGTAAAGGCCAATATCCACAATGAAGGGAAGACTTAGTTCGGCATTCGCCTGCCACGCCGAAGCCCGGCGAAGGCGGGTCATTCGCCTGCCGCGCCGTAGCCCGGTGAACGCGGGACATTCGTCATTCTAACCATGTCCGTTCTCGTTGTTGGTTCCATTGCGATTGACACAGTTAAGACGCCGGTGGAAGAACACTCGGAATTGTTAGGCGGATCCGCGTCATACGGCGCGCTGGCTGCAAGTTTCTTTTCGCCAGTTCGGCTGGTCGGTGTCGTAGGCGACGATTTTCCTGAATCGGAATTTCAGTTTTGGAAGTCGCGCAAAATTAATAGCGAAGGCGTGCAGCGAGCGAACGGGAAGACTTTCCGCTGGTCAGGCGAATATTCGTGGGACCTGAATACGCGCGAAACCCGCTCAATAGCACTTAATGTCTTCGAACATTTCAAGCCGGTACTACCAGAAACATATCGTCAGACAGATTTCGTTTTGCTGGCCAACATCGCGCCATCACTGCAAGCGCATGTGCTCGACCAGATGAAACACCCGCGTTTCGTGGTCGCTGACACAATGGACCTCTGGATCGAAACAGCGCGACCACACTTGGACGCGCTGCTTCAGCGCGTGAATCTTCTCATCTTGAATGACAGCGAAGCGCGGGAAATAACGAAGGAGACCAGCCTCATCAAGGCAGGGCGTCGCATTCGAAAGATGGGGCCGATGTACGTTGCGATAAAAAAGGGTGAGCACGGCGCATTGCTCTTTGGCGAAGGCGATCAGTTCTTCAGTTCTGGCGCTTACCCGCTTGAGGACATTCACGATCCGACCGGGGCAGGGGACACATTTGCCGGCGGCATGGCCGGATATCTCGCCGGCACAGTGAAGAAGGTCCACTTCAACGATCTGCGTAAAGCGATGATTTACGGAAGCGTGATGGCCAGTTTTTGTGTGGAAGCGTTCAGCCTCGAGCGCTTGCGAAAGCTCTCGATGGCAGAAATTGCGAAGCGCTACGAGACATTCAAATTGATGAGCCAATTCGAGGTGCCGCCTTGATCTTTCGCTCTTTCGCCTCTTTGCGATTCGCCAGAACCGCATTGGTTAGTGTCGCCGTTCTTTGGACCGCGGCTGTCGACGTTGGCGCACGTGACGGATCTAAAGACTGGATTGTGCTGAACAATTGCCGACTCATCGCCAACCCTGCGAATGACGGCGACAGCTTTCATGTGAGCGCAGGCGAAAGAGAATATGTCTTCCGTCTCTACATGGTTGATGCGCCCGAGACAGACGAAATGACTCCGGCGCGCCTCCCCGAACAGGCCAAATATTTTAGCATCACCGTCCCACAGGCCATCGAAGTGGGCCAGGCGGCGAAAGAATTCACCCGGCAGAAATTGTCCGAGCCGTTCACCGTGACCACTCGCATGGCAAATGCGATGGGCCGCAGCAGCGGTGAGCGTTTTTATGCGTTTGTCCAAACGAAAGACGGCGATCTCGGGGAACAGTTGGTTGCGAACGGCCTCGCGAGAATCCACGGGACAACTGCAACACCGCCCAGAGCTTCAAGCTCCGCCGCCGAACGCGAAAAACTTGCACAATTGGAGGAGGAAGCGAAGCGACGTAAAATCGGAGGATGGGGCATGAGCGAAGGACGACCGAGTGTGCCAAGTGCAACCTCGCCGCCGTCTCCTATTGCCTCGCATTCGATTTCTGTCACGCCGACATCAAGCTCTTCGACTGCCGCTGTGAGTCCAGTCGAGACGAAAACGTCCCATGCGAAAGAAAAGACGCCGCTTGGCAAGATCGACGTCAACACAGCGACGGAAAAAGAGCTGACGACGGTGCCCGGAATCGGGCATGTAATGGCCGCTCGAATTATCGCAGCGCGACCGTTCAGGAGCGCTGATGATCTAAAACGAGTGAGCGGGATCGGCGATAAGAAATATACGCAGATCCGGCCGTATTTTCAGTGAGGAAGAAGACGTGCGGCGCTGGCGGTTGAACGCTAAACTTGCTCGAGGAGCTCTGACGGCCTGGTCCACTGCGGATCGGATGGCGAAAAATCCAAACGGGTCATCATGCAAGACTCCGTTGGTCGCAGCTCTTCTTGGGCGGGACTTATTGGTCCTCGGTCGCTTTTTCCAGTTCTTTATTATGTTTATCGTTGTTCTGTATGATTTTATCTACGCTCTTCCTGAGTTTTGTTCCGTTGTAGCCCACGAGATCGGCGGCCTGCAGCGGCTTGGTGTTTTCATGCAATTCATTGTTGCGTTGAGAATCGGGATTTGTGGCGACAGTTTTCTTCTGACATCCCGATGAAAGCAAAATTGCCGCGAAAGTGATCGCGACGTACCCGACGGAAAGCAGGACTTTCATACGGTAGCGAGGAATATGCGAGTGTTCAGAAAAGTCCACGAGCATTTTTCTCGACCTGTTTTGCCATAGCATTTGACTAAGCCGGAAAAGCGCGCCCGTGGGGATTCGAACCTCAAACCTTCTGATCCGTAGTCAGATGCTCTATCCAGTTGAGCTACGGGCGCTTTACCTGGGGAAACCACGTTGCAGAAAAGGTTTATCTTGCCTTTTCTACGGTGCTCTTCTACGGTCGTCGATATGTCACAACACAACACAGTGCAAAAAGACAGTTCTTCGGCCATAGCGGCTCAGACAATCCCACAGGGTGCAGATCCTTTCAACCAAACTCCAGACACACATCTACAGGGTGCAGAATCTTTCAGCCGTCTCAAGGTTTGGAATAAAACGGGGAAGGACAATCTGGTACGGCACAAGTCGGGGCGATATTACGCGAGGGTTTTTGCCAATGGGAAAGACGTGTGGAAGTCGCTCAAGACGTCGCATTACAGCGTGGCGCAGGCGCGGCTGGCGGAATTTTTGAAGGAACACCGGCAGCGTGTCAGCAAGGGTGGTGGTGGTAAGGACTCTTCAATCTCGGCGAAGATGACGTTTGGTGAAGCGGCGACGAGTCATCTGCGGGACTTGGATGACAACGTAAAGATCAAACCGCGGACACGCGCCTATTATCGTGAGCGTCTGCGTGCGCTTGAAAAGAGCTGGCCGAATCTTTGCCGGATCGAAATCCGCAAGATCACATCGGGGGATTGCAAGGCGTGGGCGGGGAGGTATGGCAGGGTTGCGGCGCCGACAAATTACAACAACACCGTTGCCTTACTCCGGCATGTGTTTGCGGTGGCAGTT
>QHNR01000115.1 GCA_003218475.1 Verrucomicrobiota bacterium
CTTTTTGCCGTCGTTTATTTTCGTGATTGCCGGCGTGCATTATGTCGAAAAAGTTCGCGAGAATCGAAGGATTCAGGCGTTCCTCGCGGGGGTGAGTGCCGCAGTTGTTGGTATCATCGCAGTCGTGTCGCTTGATCTAATTCCCGAAGCGCTCGTTGACTGGCCGAGTGTCGGTATCTCGGTGGTTGCTTTTCTTCTGATCGCGTTTCTGAAGCGGGACGTTGCTCTGGTGGCTTTAGGCGCAATGGTCGGCGGAATAGTTTACTCGACCGTTCGCGCGCTCGCCTGAGGCTGTAGCTGGGATCGGTGATCCCGGCATCTCTGGCGTGTTCCGCCGCATGATGGCCGGGGTCACCGACCCCAGCTACAACGTCCGCAGAGAGGCGAACACGGCGAAGACGACGTTAAACCCGCCTTCGCCGCGCTTGATTAACATCGCGTTTGCGACAACGCGATCCTATCTTTCGGTTAGTATTTCGCGCCTTCTTTGTGTTCTTTAGCTTCGTTATGTTTGCTCAGCACTTTGCCGTTCGCATCCATTTCGACGCCAATCTGCTTGCCGTTCTTTTCAATCACGGCTTCGAAGTTAGCGCCTTCCTTTTCCCAGCGGACAATTGTTCCGCCTTGGGCCTGCGCCTGGGCAGCCGATTGCACCGCAGCAGGGACCTCAGAGCTGTTGATGCTCTGTTCTTCGTGTTTCTTTTCTCCCGCTTGCGCGGCAACGCCGAACGCCAGCCCAGCGCTCACCGCGATCGTCGTGATTAATTTAGTTGTTTTCATGGTTGTTAATTTTTGACTATTCGCTTTCCAATATTGTTCGAAACTCAGTCCTTTTTGGCGCGGGAAAAGGCTGCAAAGAAATCGAATTTAGCATGTCAGGCAGAGCCGGACAGCCGAGCGCACTCCGTTTCGTAATCTTCAATCAACTTTACAATCTTGGATTGAAAAGCGTCCTGCGCCGCATAAACCGCTCCGATTGCTTCAGCGAAAGCCTTTTGCTTGAGCTCTTCCTCAATCGTTAGGCTCAACTCGGCGAGCTTTTCGATGTTCCCCCGCGAATGAAACTCCAACTCCTTGAGCTTGGAAAGAACCGCATGCGATTTCTCCAATTGTGCGGAATCTGATGGTTGAGGCGGCTTTTCAGCCTCCTGCTTTGGTGCGGCGCTTTGCTCAGTTGCAGCCGGTTTCGTTTGCTCAATTTGCGCCTTCCTGGCTGGCTGGGGCGCACGAGTCTTTTGAGCAGCCTTGGCTTTATGCTGCTTCTCTTGAGTGACTTTCTTCGCGTGTGCGACGTTTCGCGGGTCTCCCATCAATCTATAGACGGGTTTCGAAGGTTTGCCGGTCGTATGTCCTAGCGAGATTGCTCACGCGGGTTTGCGCACAGAGAAATGATCACGCAATGCGGCGCGCGCGGCGTGATACCCGCACATGCCATGGACGCCGCCGCCCGGCGGAGTGGAAGCCGAACACAAATAAACGCTCGGCAATGACGTGCGATACGGCGTAGGACTAAGGACTGGTCGCGCAAGTAACTGCGTCAGATTTGCTGCGCCGCCGTTGATGTCGCCGCCTGCCAGATTTGGATTCGATTTCTCGAGATCAGCGGCACCCATTTTGTGGCGCGCGAGGATGCAATCGCGAAAACCGGGAGCGAATCGCTCGATCTGAGACTCAATGCGCTCCGACATGTCGATCTTGCAGTCGAATGGAACATGGCAGTACGCCCAAAGCGTGTGTTGCCCGCGCGGGGCGCGAGTTTCGTCAAAAAGACTCTGCTGCGCGACCAGCACAAACGGACGTTCGGAAATTTTCCCGCGCGAAACGTCGCGCTCAGCTGCGGCGATTTCATCGATGCTGCCTCCGAGATGAATTGTGCCGGCGCGGCGGCATGCTTCGGCTTTCCATGGAATCGGACCATTCAAGGCATAGTCGATTTTGAAAATCCCCGGTGCGTGCCGAAACGATTCCAATCGGCGGCGATACCGGGACGGCAATCGCTCGCCAGCGATTCGCAAGAATTGCCAAACAGAAACGTCCAGAAGAATTGCGCGTGATTTCGGGAGATCATCCAGATTTTCAATGCGTCGATTGACTTGGATTTGCCCGCCAAGTTCATGGAGATAAGCAGCGAGTGCGTTTGCAATTTGCTGCGATCCGCCGCGCGGGATTGGCCAGCCAACGGCATGTCCCGCGATGCCAAGAACCAGCGCAAATGCAAAAGAGACCGCCGCCTCCAACGGAAGAAATGAGTGCGCAGCTATGCCGGCAAACAACACGCGGGCCGGCTCATGGCGAAATAAGCTTTTCGCCATGAAAGTTGTTGGACAGATCGCGGGAATTCCAAATCGCGCCAGAGCGATTGGATGTCGCGGCCAATGCAGCATCGGTTGCAGAAACTCGTTCGCCAATTTTTCCCAGTTGCGCGCGAGCGACTTCATCAGCCAGCGATACGCGCGCGAATCGCCGGGAAGTTGTTCTGCGGTAAGATCGACGTCTCGATACAAGCAGGCCGCGGAACCG
This sequence comes from Verrucomicrobiota bacterium, assembly GCA_003218475.1. Taxonomy (GTDB): domain Bacteria; phylum Verrucomicrobiota; class Verrucomicrobiia; order Chthoniobacterales; family UBA10450; genus Udaeobacter. Next base: position 2,521 of record QHNR01000115.1, read on the forward strand.
TCGTCGAGCGGATGCGCCAGCGGGATGCCTGGTTGAATCCATTCGAGTCCGACTCGTTCCAGCGGAAGTGTTTTGAAAAACGGCGAGCCAGCCGCGAGCGGATGGACCGCCGAACAAACATCGTGCAAAAATCCGGGCAGTGTTAATTCGGCCGAGCGCGCACCGCCGCCAATTGTCGCGTTCGCTTCGCAGACGAGAACGGAACATCCCGCGCGGGCCAGCGTGATCGCAGCCGCGAGGCCGTTGGGTCCCGAGCCAACCACAACAGCGTCGCATTCATCGGTCACGAATCATGCAGTAGAAGATTGAACCGGTTTTTCCAACCAAATTGAGACATCGAATTCATTCAGGCCAAAGGTTTGACGATTTTTTGGTAACAGCTTGGCAGGCTGTCTTCCACGCGCAGAGGCAGAGAAGTTTCCGATCTAGTTATATGGATCGATCATCCCGCGGAGCTGAGGCCGATTTCTCCATCGAAAAATACGGAGAACGAACCGCAGAAAAAGAGGAGTGCGAGGAGCAACTGCTTGTAGAGTACGCCGCGCTACTGGGCTTTTATGTCGCGAGCGTGGCAGTGCTCACAGGAGCGGCAATCGAACAGAAACGGTTCCCAAAAAGATTCACCCCGCTTGATCTGGCGTTGTTGGGCATAGCTACTCACAAGTTGAGCCGCATCATTGCGAAGGACAGGATCACCGGCATCCTACGCGCGCCTTTTGTGAGCTATATTCGCAGCGCCGGCGCGGGAGAAGTGGAGGAAGAACCTCGCGGCCGCGGAATGCAGCGCGGCATCGGGCAACTGATTTCCTGTCCATATTGTATGGCGCCGTGGTGCGCGACGGCTCTCGCGTTCGGCCTCGTCTTTGCACCGCGCGTCACCCAGTTTTTCGCTGGAATTTTGGCCAGCGTAGCGGCGTCGGATTTTCTTCAGCGTGCCTACCTCACTGCTAAAAAGAACACCTAAGCAGAAGTCACTGAGACGAGGGATGAAGGCGAATCACGCATCTGAAGTTGTCGTAATCACAGGTGCGTCGGCCGGAGTTGGTCGCGCAACCGCGCAGAGATTTGCAAAAGAAGGCGCGCGCATCGGCCTGATCGCGCGAGGCATTGATGGGTTGGAAGGCGCACGGAAGGACGTTGAAAAACTCGGCGGAAAGGCGCTCGTCACTCCCGTGGATGTCGCCGACGCCGACAAAGTCGAAGGAGCTGCTGCTCAGATTGAAGCTGAATTAGGCGAGATCGACATCTGGATCAACAACGCGATGACTTCAGTCTTCGCGCCGATCAAGGAAATGACGCCGGAAGAGTTTCGACGCGTGACGGAAGTGACTTACCTCGGTTACGTTTACGGAACGCTTGCCGCGCTGAAACGGATGCTCCCGCGCAATCGCGGCATCATCGTGCAAGTTGGCAGCGCGCTCGCGTATCGCGGCATTCCGCTGCAGGCCGCATATTGCGCAGCCAAGCACGCGATCCAGGGCTTCTGCGATTCGCTCCGGTGCGAATTAATTCACGACAACAGCGCGGTGCGCGTGACGATGCTGCAAATGCCGGCGCTCAACACGCCGCAATTCGGCTGGGTGAAAAGCCGTTTGCGACGGAGGGCGCAACCGGTGCCGCCGATTTTTCAACCGGAGGTTGCTGCGGAAGCAATTTATTTCGCTGCGCATAATCCAAAGCGCGAATTTTATGTGGGCCTGCCGTCACTGGAAGCGATCGTCGCAAACAAAATTGCGCCGGGCTTCCTCGATCAGTATCTGGCGCGCACCGGGTACGATTCGCAGCAACACGACGGCCCCGAAGATCCGAATCGTCCAAACAATTTATGGCAACCGGTGCCCGGCGACCACGGCGCGCACGGCGCCTTCGACGCACTTGCCCGCAACTGGAGTCCTCAATTATGGACAAGTAAACACCGCACGGTGCTCGCGTTGGGCTTTTTAGCGTTCGCCATTTCCGGCCTTATCGCGCTCTTCAAAAACAAACACCTGTAGCCGGGATCGTTGATCCCGGTCGTCTGACCTGCTCCCTTGGTCCCACTTCCTCCGTCTCCGGCAAGGGACGAACTCGCCGTGGCGAACTTCTTAATTGAAGCTCGCTCACTTCCGCAATCGCTCGCTGTTACCCTCACAGATTTACCTTCTATTTCGCTTCTCCCAATCGCTCCATTCTTCCTTGATCCTTTCTTCCCTCTTCTCATCGGTAAAATTTTCGCTTAAATTCTAACTGTGAGCACGGTTCAGGAAATCAGCCAAGCAATCGACCACTTGGATGTGCGCGACCAAATGCGGCTCCTTCACGATTTGCCGGCGCATCTAAAAATTCAGCCGGACGATGTCGCCTGGCTCAAAGCCGCCGAGCCCGCGTTCGAGTTCTGGAACAACCCCGAGGATGCCATCTACGACGAGCTTTAGCCAAGGCGATGTTGTTCTTGTGCCGTTTCCATTCACCGATCTGAGCGCGATAAAACAGCGGCCGGCTTTGGTTTTTTCCTCGATCGATCAAACAAGGTACGTCCCGATCTTGTCGTGGCGGCGATTACCTCGCAGATCCCCCCAACGCCAGGCGACGATGAAGTGTTGTTATCGGGCAACGAATTGAAAGAGACCGGTTTGCCGAAACCATCGATCGTCAAGCTGAGTAAGATATTCACGATCCATCGGGGCCTCATTCGAAAAAAGATTGGTCACGTGTCCGACTCCACGCGAGGAGAAATTTTAGAGAAACTGATGCAATCCCTCCGATGAAATCGAAATTCACGCAACGCCGGTATCGCGCGCCCAAGCGCTCATCGTGCGCAATGTGCAAGCCGCAACAACGCGGATGGGCAGACAAGAAAACGCCGGGCGACTTGCGACGCGCCGTCGCTCACGAGCAAGAGATTCGCGACTGGCACGAAGGCGCCGGCTTTGAACCCGAGGATTACCGCTAATCACTCCCGCGCCTGCCGCGCTTCACGTTCAAGAGCCTTGGCTACCCGTCGCCGCGCCTTGCGTGACCGCTGCTTAATTTCCTCCGTGTATTCCCAATGCACCATGTTCGAGTGCCCGCGTTTACCAACCGCTTCCGCCTTCGACCTTATTTCGCCGCAGACCGTAGCCTATATTTGCCGCCGCAACGCTACACTAAACCTGTCAACGAAAGAATTCGCATTTGCTCACCAGCAAATAACGAATAATCGATCCGCCGTAGCCTCGAGAATCGCGTGACGCGGTGTCTCAGCGAAGATTCAGCCACTCAAGCATTGCAGCCTGGCTAAAGATGCGATGAAACGTCGAATGACGTAATCCGCCGCTTGAATACACTGTGTATGCCGCTAAGCAAGCTGTTTCGCGTCGATCAACTAAATTCATCGGTAATATCGCACCTTGCTCAAGCCATCTCCGATTTTACAGATTGCTTCGCGTTCTAGACTTCGCGTGGTGATCACAACGGCAAACCCAACACCGTCCGCAGAACTGCGCGGATACGAGTGCAATCGCTCAACGCCTCAGCCGCCGCACCACTACCCGAGCTACTGCCCGGGTAGCGGTAAATCGTGCCGTAGTCGGTGAGACGGTTTGCGGTGTTCACCAGCGAGCTTGCTTCCGGCGCAACGCTGCAAACGTTCGTGAGCAGGCTCTCCAGATCGTGCGTTTTCGGGAAGTAAATGCCGCGCTCAACGAGCACAGCTTTCAGATATTTCTCGGCGCTTTGCTGTGCGTGGAAACAGACTGCGTCAAAATTTGGTACATCAGCGACTGCCGCCTCGCGGGTGGCTGTCTGGAAGTCGCCCTCTGCCTTCTCCACCGACTCAAGCGTTTCAGCGCGCATAAAGCGTGACGCCTTCGCGCATGACGTCGTGCATGAACCAATCGTTCATCCTCATCCGTTGCTCTACCTCCTCGGTCGTGCGTACGAGAAGGTCGACTGGGAATCCGGCTGTGATCCTCTGCCGAATCTCGACGGCCTGGTCATGCACGCTTTTTCCGTCACGAGTCATGATTACCAGAAGATCGACATCCGAATCCGGTGTGGGTTTTTTGCGCGCATGCGAACCGAACAAAATAATTTTGTCCGGATGAAACTCGCGCGCGATCTTGTCCGCCAGCGCCTGAATTTCACTCAAGGAAGGCATATGGCACTTCGATTTTATCGTAATCTTCCGCCTGCTCTAGCATGAAATACTGCCCACTCAGAAAAGGTTAAGTAATGCAGACCGGTTGCAACAATGACCGCTAGCTGGCAGGCGCAACCAGCGATCGTGCGAATTCACCGACGCGCTTCACCAAGTCTGGGGAATTATCGAGCGTTTCAATTTCGCGCACGATCGCGCTGCCGACGACGGCCGCGTCCGCAAAACGCCACACCAAGCGCACTTGTTCCGGAGTCGAGATTCCGAATCCGACTGCAACGGGCAAATCGCTGACAGCTCTTACGCGTTTTACGAGGGCTTCAGCATCGCGCGTCATTTGATCGCGCGCGCCTGTCACGCCAGCGCGCGACACGGCATAGATGAATCCGCGTGCTTGCTGCGCGATGTACGCGAGCCGTTCATCGGACGTAGTCGGGGCCACTAGAAAAATCGGATCGAGCCCCTGTCCAAGCAGCGTCTGCGTCCACCACTCTGCTTCCTCGGGAATCAGATCTGTCACGAGCACGGCGTCGACTCCCGCCTTGCCGGCCAGTTGTTCTTCGCCGAATTGCAGAAGCGGATTGAAATAGCTAAAGAGAACGATCGGCACATCAATGTGCAGTTTTATGTGTGAAACGCAGCTGAGCGCATCGCGGAGCGTAACGCCATTGCGCAACGCGCGTTCCGACGCGCGCTGAATTACCTTACCGTCGGCGACCGGGTCACTAAAAGGGACGCCGAGCTCGATGATGTTTGCTCCGGCCGCAGCAAGCTCGATGAGCAAGCGCTCAGTGGTTGCAAGATCGGGATCACCCGCAACGACGAATGGGATGAATCCGCCGCGCCCGAGACGTTTGAGGGAAGCGAATGTTTCCCCGATTCGGCTCATCGCGTTTGCAAATCGGCGACGAGCTGGACGTCTTTATCACCGCGGCCGGATAAATTCACGATGATCGCGTCATCTCGTGGCAACTCACGAGCGACACGAATCGCAGGCATGATGGCGTGGGCTGTTTCGAGCGCGGGAATAATCCCTTCCAGTTTTGCGCAAAGCCGAAATCCTTCGAGTGCTTCGGCATCGCTCGATCTGATGTATTCGGCTCGTCCGTTATCGTGCAGAAATGCGTGCTCAGGTCCGATTGCCGAATAATCGAGCCCGGCTGAAATCGAATGCGTCGTGGCAATTTGCCCGTTCGGGTCCTGAAGCACGTACGACATTGTGCCCTGAAGAACGCCCACGCGCCCGCCGCCGCTTTTTTCCCCGCTGTGAAACCTCGCAGCGTGTTTGCCTAACGAATCGCCGCACCCTCCGGCCTCTACACCGATCAATCGCACAGCTTCGTCTGCGATGAACGGGTGAAACAAGCCAATCGCATTCGAGCCGCCCCCGACACAGGCAATCAGCGCGCGCGGTAGCTTTCCTGTGGCCGACAAAATTTGTTCGCGTGCTTCGCGTCCAATCACGCTTTGAAAATCGCGGACCATCAGCGGATACGGATGCGGTCCAAGCGCACTGCCCAGCAGGTAATAAGTGTCGTGGACGTTCGTCACCCAATCGCGTAGCGCCTCGTTGATAGCGTCCTTCAGCGTACGTGTTCCTGCGTCTACAGTGATCACATCAGCGCCCAGCAATCGCATGCGGAAAACGTTCAGGGATTGTCGACGTACATCTTCGGCCCCCATGTAGATCACGCATCGTAATCCAAAGAGTGCGCATACCGTTGCCGTGGCGACGCCGTGCTGTCCCGCCCCGGTCTCGGCGATGACGCGTTGTTTGCCCATCCGCCGCGCCAGCAGCGCCTGGCCCAGGGCGTTATTGATCTTGTGCGCGCCGGTGTGGAGAAGGTCTTCGCGTTTGAGATAAATTTGCGCTCCGCCCGCGTGGGTGGACAACCGCTGAGCATGAAACAGTGGCGTTGGTCGGCCAGCGTAATCGCGCAGTAGCAAATTGAGCTCACGCCAGAAATTATTGTCGTGTCGCGCACGCGTGAACTCGTTGGTCAACTCCTCGAGCGGCGCGACTAAGGTTTCTGGAACGTAGCGTCCGCCAAATTTTCCCCAGTGGCCGTGTTCGTCGGGTTCGCTTGTTTTGATTTGCGATTCTTTCATCGAAATTTCAGGCTACTTGTCGTAGAAACGGCGCCACAGATACTGACACGCGGGCGTTTTGTCGCCTCTCCCCTTGCAGAAGGGGAGAGGAATAAGGTGAGGGGGGTCTTCGAGCCGGAAGAATACCACTTCGAAATGTTCACGGCGACGTGCCGGAACCGGACCCTCACCCTCCCTCTCTCCCTTGTGAAGGGCGAGGCGACCCAAGCGCGTCCCGCGCATTTCACGTGTCTCGACGCCCGAATTGGTTGAAAACATCACAACTGCGAAGCTGATGTCGCTGCCAGGGAGCGTTCGGGCGTGCGCACGGCGGCGATAAAATCTTTGATGGCGCCGCGATCTTTGACACCGGGTGCGCTCTCAACACCGCTGCAAACGTCCACAGCGTGTGGCGTGACCGCTTTGATCGCGCTGGCAACATTTTCCGCGTTCAAACCGCCGGAGAGAATGAGAAATCGAGAAAATGGCAATGTTGCTCGCGCAGCAGACCAATCGCACATCTGGCCGGTGCCGCCGCGAAGATCCGGGTGATGTGCATCAAGAAGCACATCACAATGGGAAAACAATGCCACGTCTTCCGGGCGAAACTGCGGGTGCGTGGAAAACACTTGAATCACCCGAAATTCGCGAGCGAGTTCCCGCCCGACGTCAGGCGAGAAATCTCCGTGCAATTGGACGCATCGCACTCCAGCGGCGTTGGCGGTGTTCCGGATTTCATCGGCGTTCCCGTTAACGAAAACACCGACTGCATCAGCATGGCTCGGCAGCGTCTCGACGATTTGCCTCGCAACTTCCGGTTCAATGTAGCGCGGGCTTTGCGGATAAAAGTTGAGGCCGATCATGTCCGCGCCAAGTTCGGCGCACATTCTCCCACCGTTCACATTCGTAACGCCGCAGATTTTGATTTGTATCCCGTTGGAGCGATCGGCTGTAGCCACGGCGCTGTGCGCCGTCGAGAATTCGGCCGGATCGGCCACAGGTCGGTGGCTACAACTAATTTGCAGGGACGGCTGATCTTTGGCCCCATCGATGAGATCGCGAAGCGCCTTTTCGGGATCGCTCGCGCCTATCAGCGCTTCACCTATGAGGAAGCCGCGGAAGCCCAGCGCTTGAAGATGACCCAAAGATTTCGCATTTTTTAGTCCACTCTCGCTGATCATGATCCGATCTCGCGGGGCTTCGGCGATCAAACACTCGCTTGTGTCCAATGAAGTTCGAAACGTCCGCAGATCACGATTATTTACACCGATGATTCTCGCCCCGACATTCACCGCGCGGCGCAATTCATCCGGTGTGTGCACCTCGACAAGTGCATCGAGTCCGAGCTGATCTTCGGCCAATTCGCGCAGCTCACGTAGCAAGCGATCATCCATTGCGGCGACGATCAACAACACAGCATCCGCACCAGCGATGGCAGCTTCGTAAAGCTGAATCGGATCAATGATAAAATCCTTCCGCACGATCGGCAGGTCGGTGCTGGCGCGAACAGCTGTCAGGTCGAAAATCGATCCACCAAAGTATTCTTCGTCAGTTAAAACCGAGATGGCGCAGGCGCCCCCGCGCTCGTAGCAACGGGCAACCTCAGTCGCCGATAAATCGCTGCGAATAATTCCCGCGGACGGCGATCTTCGTTTGAATTCCGCGATAATGTTCAGCCGCTGTGGTTCCGACTCTAATGTTTGCACGAAACGATGCGGCGTAGCGTCGCGTCGAATCGCCAATGCGCGCTCGCGAAAGTCCTGCGAGGCGCGATCGCCCCGAAGTCGCGCAACAAGTTCACGCTTCCGCTCGATAATTTCGGAAAGAATGTTTGTCATGACGAGCTCCGATTTGTTTCTCGAATGAGCGCATCCAGCTTCGACGCCGCGCGTCCGCTGTCGATGCTTTCACCAGCGATGTTGGCTGCCTGGCGAAGATCCGTGGCAACTCCAGCGAGATGGAGCGCTGCAGCAGCATTGATGATGACTAAATCGCGCGGCGCAGCCAGGCTGCCGTTTTTTTCGCCGGCCAAAATTGCGCGGATTAGCCGGGCGTTTTCGGTTGGGCCCTGAACGCTGCCTGCAATGAGGCATTGACGATGTAATCCGAAGTCCTCCGGCGAAATCGTGAACGTCTTCACGCCGGTGCGCGCGGAGCACGCCGCGACAAAAGTTTCGCGTGTGATTGTAACTTCATCGAGACCGTCAGCCCCGTGAACGACCCACGCGTTTTCGATGCCGAGGAGGACAAGAGTCGACGCCATCGGCTCAACAAGCGAACGTTGCGACACGCCGAGCAGTTGAAAGGGCGCTCGTGCAGGATTGGTTAGCGGACCGAGCAAATTGAATGTGGTAGGCACGCCAAGCTGCCGGCGCACGTTCGCGACGCGAGCCGTTGCCGAATGAAAAAGCGGCGCAAACATAAAGCAAACTCCGTACTCATTAAGGCACCGCTCCATAATTTCCGGAGACGCGGAAGTGTTAACGCCGAGTTCCTCGAGGGCATCGGCGCTGCCGCAATTCGATGTCGCAGCGCGCGCGCCATGTTTCGCCACGGGTAAACCAGCGCCTGAAATCACGAACGTTGCGCCCGTTGAGACGTTGAACGTTTTCGCGGCACTCGATCCAGTTCCTGCAGTATCGATGTAATTGCGATGACGGGAATTCAAATGAATGGCGCGATCCCGCATCGCTTCGGCCATTCCTGCAAGTTCTTCGACGGTTTCGCCTTTAACGGTTAAAGCAATGAGCGCCGCCGCTATCTGCGCGTCTGTGGTGACAGGACTCAGCAGGCATTCAAGCAACTTTGCGGCTTCTGCCCGGCTGAGATGTTTCCGCTGCATCAGACGGAGTGTCGCGTCGCGCAATTCGAAATCGCCGATATCAGTTGGATGATAGCCTGTCAGGCTGTCTTGGCAGGCTGGCATCTTGCCAGCCGAGTCAGGCAAAGCTGCCTGACCTCCATTATTTCCACCCGAGGAGCGAAGCGGCCCGACAGGAACACGTGCCGGAGATTTCGATAACTGGGCATCGCTGCCGGTTGTCTGCCTGGGCGATTTTGGATTTGCGGTTCCTTTTCTCATTCCGATTATATTTGCTGCGCCATTGAAAGCGCTTTTGCCATCGCGCGCGCTTTGTTGACGGTCTCTTCGTACTCTGCGCCCGGGTCCGAATCAGCGACGATGCCTGCGCCGGCCTGCACGTATGCCGTGCTGTTTTTCAATACGGCGCAACGCAACGCGATGCACGAATCGATGTTGCCATCGAATCCGAAGTAGCCGATCGCCCCTGCGTAACAGCCGCGTCTGGTTTGTTCCAGTTCGCTAATGATTTGCATCGCGCGGATTTTCGGTGCGCCAGAGACGGTCCCGGCGGGAAACGTCGCCTTCACCAAATCAAATGCATTGCAACCCCGGCGCAGACGCCCCGTCACGTTTGAAACAATGTGCATCACGTGGCTGTAGCGCTCGATTTCCATCATCTCGGTCACGCGGACTGAGCCGAACTCTGCAACGCGCCCGACATCATTGCGCGCGAGGTCCACGAGCATGATGTGCTCCGCGCGCTCCTTCGGATCAGCGAGGAGTTCGGCGGCATTTCGTTCGTCTTGCTCAGTAGTAAGGCCACGAGGGCGTGTCCCTGCAATTGGACGAATCTCGACCGCGTCGCCGGTCAATCGGACGTGCATCTCAGGCGAGCTGCCAACAAGCGCAAAATCGTCGCCGAAGTTCAGACAAAACATGTACGGCGAAGGATTGATGAAACGAAGGCAGCGATAGAAGTCGAGCGGCTCGCCCGTGAAATCCGATTCGAAGCGTTGCGACAAAACCACCTGGAAAATATCGCCGGAGCGGATGTATTCCTTGGCTCGTTCAACTGCGCGCTCAAACTCTTCACGACGGAAGTTGCTGCGCGGCATCGGCTGTTTTTCATCCAGCGCAATCGGAACAAGAGGCAAATCCACCGCCGCAGTCAATTGTTGTAAAATGGAATCCACAGATTCCACAGCGCGCGCATAGACTTTTTCCGGCGCCCGATCATCGAGAAAGGCGTTGACGACGATTTTCAAAGTACGCAGCCGATGATCGAAGATGAGGACGTTACCGGTAAGCATGAAGAGCATATCGGGTAATTGCACGTCGTTCTTGCGCGCGGCCGGAACTTTCGGCTCGAACAATCGAATTACTTCGTAGCCGATGAACCCGACGGCGCCGCCGGCGAAGCGTGGCAGGTCTGGACGCGAAACAAATTGATGCCGCGCCATCAATTTGCGGAGCTCATCGAGAGGATCGCTGATCGTACTGAATCGTTCCTCAATCCCGTCTCGCACGAGACGGATGTCGCGTCCGAAGCTTTGAATAACTATTCGCGGCTCGAATCCAACGAACGAAAACCGGCCGGACACGTCATTTTTTTCCGTTGATTCAAAAAGGAAGCTGTAACCGCCGTGGCTAAATTTTTTGAAGGCCGAGACCGGTGTTTCGCAATCGCCAACGAACTCGGCGAAAACAGGAATCACGTTGCCCTGCTTTGCGAGTTGCAGGAATTCATCCAGCGAGGGAGTGATCAACGGTTTCATTTATTGTGCACGCTTTAACGCCCCTTACTCGCATTGAGCGCACTGATTTGCCTTCCCGTTCTCAGATGTTTAGGCTTCTTCGCGCTTCGCGTGCTGGACAGACAAGCCTGCAACATGCTGGCTTGGGCGACCAACATGGTCGCGGTACCCTTCGCTTGGATTTCTCCAACCCTGTCGTTCGCACGTTGATGCGGGGAGCGCAGGCATTCTGCTCGCTGTGGCCGGCATGTTGCCGGCCAGCCTGTTCGTACTGGACGTCTCGGAGGCGGAGATTTTGCGTGAGTTCTCATACCTGAAGCGATTTGTGACGCGTTATCGAAGTTTTGGGTGCGAGAGCGAGGAATCGCGCGAGGATGCTCTTACCATCCCGTGTAAGCACTGATTCGGGATGAAATTGCACTCCGTGCACCGGGAATTCGCGGTGACGCAGTGCCATGATTTCTCCGTCGTCACTTTCGGCGGTGATTTCGAGACACTCGGGAAATGAACATCGTTCGACGACGAGCGAATGGTACCGGCCGGCTTCAAACGGGTTCGCTAAATCTGAAAAAAGCGCGCTGCCGTTATGGCTGATCATACATGACTTTCCATGCATCAGGCGCTCAGCGCGGGCGACATTCCCGCCGTACGCTTCGGCGATGCATTGATGACCGAGGCAAACGCCGAGAACCGGAATCTGTTGACCGAAGCGCAGAATCACTTCCTTGCTGATACCAGCTTCGCGTGGCGTGCACGGGCCTGGGGAAATGCAGATGTGTCGCGGAGCTACGTCTGCGATTTCATCAATTGAGATTTCGTCGTTGCGTTTGACCACAACATCGCAGCCGAGCTCGCCAAAATACTGCGCGAGGTTGTAGGTAAAAGAGTCGTAGTTGTCGATTAGCAGAAGCATTTTTCGATTTCACAGATCTCATTCTGATCTCGCGGTCGCGGGAGAAGAATCTCTGATCCTCTTCTGGACCAATCCTGCCTCAGAAATGACCAGAGATGTTTCGCTTCGCTCAACATGACAGCGGTATTACGTATTTTTCTTTTCTGACCCAGTGAGCTGGTGAATGGCGTGAACTTCTTCGATGAGCTGCGCATATTGCGAAAGGGTCAGCGCCTGCGCGCTGTCGGAAAGAGCAAGCTCCGGTTGATTGTGAACTTCGATCATGAGGCCGTCCGCTCCCACCGCGATTCCGGCGCGCGCGAGCGGCGTGACCATGTACGCGGTACCCGTGCCGTGCGACGGATCGACGATCACCGGCAAATGCGAAATGCGCCGGATCGCCGGCACCGACGCCAGATCGAGTGTGTTGCGCGTATGCTGCGCAAATGTGCGAACACCCCGCTCGCAAAGTATCACGTTATAATTGCCCTCAGCCATGATGTACTCGGCTGCCAGCAACCATTCCTCGAGCGTCGCGGCCATCCCGCGCTTCAACAGCACCGGCAACTTGGATCGACCGGCGCGCTTTAGCAGGGAAAAATTCTGCATGTTGCGGGCACCGATTTGAATCACGTCGCCGTATTTTTCGATAAGATCGACATGCGACTCCTCAACGGCTTCGGTGACGATCTTTAACCCGAATTCATTGCGGATCGCGGTCATGATTTCCCACGCCTTCTCGCCTAACCCCTGGAATGTGTAGGGCGACGTTCGGGGTTTCCAAACGCATCCGCGGAAGAAACGCGCACCGCTTAGTTTGACTGCCTCTGCTACAGCAAACGCCTGCTCGCGGCTCTCGATCGCGCAGGGTCCCGCGATGATGGCGAGTTGGCTTCCGCCAATCGTTGCGCCGTCGATCTGCACAATCGTTTTCTCCGGACGCAGATCGAGCGTGATCAGCTTGTACGGTTTGGTGACGCGGATGGCTTCCGCAACACCCGCCAGATTTTCAAAACGCCGGCCGTCGATCGGTCCTGCATTGCCCGTAATGCCGATCGCCGTTCGCGTCGCTCCCGGCATGGGATGGGCGCGGAAGCCGACTGCCTCAACAACGGTTACCACCGCATCGATCTCCGATGCCGTAGCGCTTGGTTTCATCACGATTAACATTTGGTCATAAGTGGTTGGATTATTTCGACAGACGCAGAGACAGATCTCCTGCTTGAGAGAGATGAATCAGCGTCCGTTGAGGAAACGGTCGCTTTCTATCGCCAGATTCCGAGCGCCGACGCGAAGATCCACCGCGAGCTATTTACGGGTTCTATCGAGGAAAGCGTATCAGCGCTCATTGGCCACGACCATAGCAACACTCCGAAGATTGTCGACTAAAAATCTGAAAGCTTGGTAACAGCAACGTTACCAAATCGCACACCGTTGCGATGAAACCCAGTGCAGCCGTGGTTTCAGCCAACACCGATAAGGGTACAGAATGCTTGCAACAAGAAAGCTGGTAACCGTTTTCTCAATCCTCGCTGCGGGAATGATCGTGGCACCAGTTTATGCACTAAAAGTGACTGAGCTGGCGGCTGCGTCGCACGGGTACCCAGGCTTGTGCGACATCAACGGGAAGAAACTGGCTGACGGCGAATTCCGCCAATGGGTAGAAAACAATCGGCTACACGTTGTGATCACTTACGAATTTTCCGCCGGTGAGGTCTACGAGGAACACTCGCAATTTCGACAAGAACCCAGAGCTGATCCAGGAAAAATGGTCCTGGAAAGAATCGAAACATGGAAGGTCGCAGCGAGAGTTCGCTGTGGATTTTCTGGCTGGAATCGCCACCGCACACATCAGCCAAGATCATAAGGATGTGTCCAAAAGGATTAAAATTGAACCAGGCCGAACGTTTGCCGGGTTTGGGTTTAGCCTTGCCTTGAGTAATCTGCGCAAACGGCTCCTGCATGGCGAACAAGTTCAGCTCAAGGCAGTCGGTTTTTCGGATTTCCCAACGCTTGGCCCGCAAGTTGTAACAGTGACAATTTCTCACGGAGGGCTTGACCGTATGAAAATGTCGGGACGCTCGGTGAAGGGCGATCGCTTCATCATTCATTCGGAAATTCCGTTCATCGCGAACTTCTTCGTTAATGTGCCGGACACAAAAGTTTGGCTGACGAATCCTGCGCCAGCCGGCTTTCTCCGCTGGGAAGGTCCAATTGTGTTGCCGAACGATCCACTGATCCGCGTTGATTTACTTTCTGGCACAAAGAGCGGACCGGCAGAATCAGCGGGGGGCTAGGCGGATGAGAACCCGCGTTATATTGTTCCGGCGCGATTCCAATTTGACGCAGCGAAGGAAATTTCTATGGCTGAAGCATCGCGCGAACTCGAAGGCCCGGATTTCGAAAAGGGCTGCGACATCGACGAGGTGCAGGATGGAGGAATGCTTCTGGGGCACGCGTTTGGTGAAGCAATTCTCGTGGCCAGACAAGGGTCTCAACTTTTTGCGATCGGCGCTACCTGCACGCATTACGGCGGGCCGCTGGCAAAAGGATTGATGGTGGATTGCACGGTGCGGTGTCCGTGGCACCACGCGCGGTTCGATCTTCGCACGGGTGAAGCGTTCGGTGCGCCCGCGTTGAGCGATACGCCTTGCTGGAACATTGATAAACGCGGCCGGCGTTTTTTCGTAGTCGGCAGGAAAGAGAAAAAACCGGCGCGCAAACCAAAATCGTCGCCAGCGAGCATGGTGATCGTTGGCGCAGGCGCAGCCGGCAATGCCGCGGCGGAAATGTTGCGCCGCGAAGGTTACGACGGGCCGATCACGCTGATTGGCGCTGACGAATTTTTGCCGTACGATCGGCCGAATCTTTCCAAAGATTATCTCGCAGGCACTGCGCCGGAAGAATGGATCCCGTTGCGCTCCACAGATTTTTATCGCGAGCAAAAGATCGACATCATCACGAACACATCCGTGGCCGCCGTCGACCCGAAAACCAAACAGGTGACGTTGTCAGATGCCCGCTCGTTAGCTTACGGCGCGCTGCTGTTAGCGACGGGTGCCGAGCCTGTGCGGCTTGAAATTCCGGGAGACGATTTGCCGCACGTTTGTTATTTGCGAACGCTAAGCGACAGCCGCCGCATCATCGAGAAGGCGAAGCACGCGAAGCGCGCGGTCGTGATCGGCGCCAGCTTCATTGGGCTGGAGGTGGCGGCATCGCTGCGCGAGCGCAAACTTGAAGTCGCTGTTGTTGGAAAAGGATCGTTGCCGCTCAAAAAAGTTCTCGGAAGCGAACTGGGCAACCTAATTCGGGAAACTCATGAAGCCCACGGCGTAAAATTTCATCTCGGGCGAACGCCTGTGGCTATCGAAGATCGCCATGTGCAGCTCGATGACGGAACGATTTTGGATTGCGACCTGGTGGTCGTGGGAATCGGCGTTCGGCCAAATGTAGCGCTGGCCGAAAAAGCGGGCATTGCCACTGACAACGGCGTCGTGGTCAACGAATTTTTGGAAACGAACATTCCGGGAATTTTTGCCGCCGGCGACATCGCGCGTTGGCCCGACCCGCGCGCGGGCCGCATGCGCGTTGAGCACTGGGTCGTGGCTGAGCGCCAGGGCCAGACTGCTGCGCGCAACATTCTCGGCGCGCGTGAGCGATTCACTGTGCCGCCGTTCTTTTGGAGCAATCATTTTGATCTGCACATCCGCTATGTCGGTCACGGCACCGGCGAAAATCGCGCAACTGAGTCGGGCGATTTGAAAGGCAAAGACGCGTCCGTGATTTTCCGCGATGGCGACAAACTCACCGCTGTCGCAAGTATTGGCCACGATTTGGAGAATCTGAAAGCCGAACTGGCGCTCGAACGCGGCGATGAATTCCGCGTATCGTGATTTCACCGTAATCCGCAGACCGGACTTGCGACCATTCAGGAACAGCTATTCACGCTTAACAAGCTTGACCGATCCAATTAGGGTCAGTCCCATGGCTGAATCGAAGTTCTCTGCCATTTTAATTTTTTTCCTAATCAATTACTTCCTGACGTTTCT
Organism: Verrucomicrobiota bacterium; assembly: GCA_003218475.1. Classification (GTDB taxonomy): domain Bacteria; phylum Verrucomicrobiota; class Verrucomicrobiia; order Chthoniobacterales; family UBA10450; genus Udaeobacter. The sequence goes on from QHNR01000115.1 coordinate 18,221, forward strand.
GATCATCGGTTTACTTGCCGGAGTCTTATCCCTAATCAATAAGCCCAAACCGCTACGGATTAATGTAGTTGCCGAGGCATTGTTCGCTTACTACCTGCTTTTCACCATAGGGATAAATCATATTTTCAACTTCGTTGCCCACGTTTTCTTCGGTGATTTCTCTGCGGAGTTTATCGAGTGGCCGCAAAGCCCATTTCAAGCAGAAGTAGGATTCGCCAGCCTCGGTGTGGGAATTGCAGGAGTCATTGCATTCAAGGCGAGCTTGCCATTTCGAGTTGCGACGCTAATTCCGCCTTCGGCGTTCTCGTTGGGAGCGGCTGGCGGGCACATTTACCAGATGATCGTGGCGAAGAATTTCTCGCCGGGCAACGTGGGAGTGGTTCTCCCAAGCGGCATCCTTATTCCCGTTGTTGGATTCGTGTTGTTGTGGCTCTCATATAAACATTCGAAACCTGGAATAGCGAATCTGAAACTGACCTAAGTCACCGTCTCGAAAAGTTGCGGCTCAGCAGCAAGCGGAGCGCTTGCCCTACAATATTTCCTTCCTGAAAAAAGGCTGCAGGGAAGATCGGAGTTTCATATTAGCCGATTGGTAAGGCAGCGCAGACAGCAACGCGATCTTTTTCTAGAAGGCATTAATCTCGATTTGTTTAGATCAACCAGGCGGCGAGCCCAAGGAACACGAGCAGACAGCCAACATCGGTGAACGTTGTTACCACAATGCTTGACGCTGTTGCCGGGTCTGCGCCGAATCTCCTGAGAGCCAATGGCACCATGGCGCCGGCCACGCCGCTAATGCAGCAACTGATCGTGATAGACAGGAACACAACAAGACTTAGCACTAGAGCCAGCGGGCTTTTCACCATGCTTGCAAAGATGAACATCGCTATTCCACCTGTCACGCCAGTCAGCGCTCCGTTTAATGTTCCCAGCGACATCTCCTTAATGAGGAGCATCCGCTCTCTACCGGATCTCAAATCGCCCAAGGTCATACCACGCAAGCAAACTGCCAGTGCCTGCACTCCTGTATTTGCTGCCTGACCGATGAGCACTGGCAGGAACACTGCCAGCGCAATGACGCGGTCGATGGTCTCCTGAAAAAATCCCACTACAAGCGCAGCGAGTAATCCGCAGAACAAGTTTATCTGGAGCCAGGGATGCCGAAATTTCAGACTTCGTTGCCACGGCGTAGTAAATCGCTCTTCTCTTTCTACACCCACCATTTCTCCCGGTTGCGCACTGAGTTCGATCGCCTCGGCTTCAAATAACATCTGACCGCGCAAGAGGCCGAGTAGTCGTCCCGT
>QHNR01000116.1 GCA_003218475.1 Verrucomicrobiota bacterium
CGAGATATCGCCGAAGACCGCTTCGCGATCCCGGTTACCGTCGATCCGACGCAATACTGACATTTTTGTATAAAAGGAGGCTAGTGGTTCGGTCTTGGTGTGGAACTCCTGCAAGCGCGTTTGCAACACGCCCAAGTCATCGTCGTTGCGGCGCTCCAATCGCCCGTCGCAATAAGGGCATACGGGACGATTGGCAAACTGTGCGCTCGATGAGCTGGTGGTAAAACCACATTCGCCGCATTGAAGCCGGCCCGCGATACGGTCCCTAACAGTCTCCTCCGACACTTCCAGCCAGATCACCAAATCCAAGGCAGTGCGCAACCTTGCCAACATGGAATTTAAGCTCTCGGCCTGTGGCAGCGTGCGAGGAAAACCGTCGAAGACGAACCCGTGACCACCATGCAAACGCAACCAGTCCTCGATTAATTGAATAATGATTTTGTCCGAGACGAGCCCGCCGCTTCGAAGCGCTTCAGCAGTCTCCTGCCCGAGAGGTGTGCCGAGATCGCGTTCACGGCGCAAGATAGCGCCAGGAGACGTAACGGGAATGCCGAAGTGGCGCGTAATCATTTCTGCCTGGGTTCCTTTGCCTGAACCGGGCGGGCCAAGAAGAACAAGCCGCCTTTTCACTACTGTTCTATCGCCCGTAAAGAAAAATGGCGACCCCGGCAATCACCAGCGCGGCGATCCCCACGTACAGCCACATCAGCGTGCCGCCTGCTGCTGCCTCGCCGCGAGCATACGAAGCGCGATCAAATGATCGGCCCCGAATCCGGCCCTTGCGCAAAAACCCATCGTAATGCCGCTGAATCAGGTGTGTCTCCACCTGACGCATGGTATCGAGCATGACGCCCACAATGATCAATAAGCTGGTCCCGCCGAAAAATTGCGCCGTGATCATGGGCACGTTCAACGACTGGCTCAGAAGACTTGGTAAAACTGCTATCAGCGTCAGAAAAATCGCACCGGCAAACGTGAGGCGCGTCATCGTGAAATCAAGAAAGTCGGCAGTTGGTTTGCCTGGGCGGACGCCCGGAATGTAACCGCCGTATTTCTTTAGGTCGTCCGCGATCTGTACCGGTTGGAACTGCGTCGCGACCCAGAAATAACTGAAAAAGAAAATCATTGCCGCAAGAGCGACATAATGAGGCCAGCCGGTCGAAAGCGCACTGGCAATCCGCGCAGCTGTAGGGCTGTTTCTAAATCCGTACTGAACAATCGTCGCCGGAAAGAGAAGCAGCGCCCAGGCGAAGATAATGGGCATCACGCCGGCATAATTCACCTTCAAAGGCATGTATTGCGTCTGCCCGCCGTACATTTTGCGGCCCACGACTCGTTTAGCGTACTGCACGGTGATTTTCCGCACGCCTTGCGTGATCGTGATCACTGCGGCGATCACTATGATCAAGAAGAATACCAGCATCACAAGCACCATCGGATTCACCTGGCTCGATCCGCTCTGCGCCGACGGTACAAAAGTCTTCCATGCCTGCGCGAGTGCGGCCGGCAAGCGCGCGACAATGCCAATAGTAATGATGAGGGATATCCCGTTGCCGATGCCGCGCTCGGTGATTTGATCGCCCATCCACATTAATAGAAGCGTGCCCGTTGTCAGGGAAATCACGGTTATGATTCGAAATTTCCAGCCAATATCATCCACCAGCGGAATTCCGAGGTTCCTGATAGTGTCAGTAATCCCCGGCAGCATGGTGTGATACGATTCCGGGTGCTGAAACGACAGCGCCAGCAGATACCCTTGGAAAAGACACAGCCCCAGTGTCGTGTAGCGCGTTAGCTGCATGATCTTTTGCCGCCCACCGTCTTCACGTGCCAGTCTGCCAAGCTGCGGAATCACCGCGGTAAGCAACTGCATCATGATTGATGCGCTGATGTACGGCATGATGCCGAGGGAGAAGATCGCGCAATTCTCAAGCGCGCCGCCACTGAACAAATTAAAGAGCGCCGCCAGACCGCCTCCAGTGCGCTGGCTCAAAGAGCTGCGAAACCATTCCTGTAACACGGCCTGGTTGACTCCGGGAGTAGTGATGGCAGCGCCCAGGCGCACAATCACAATTACCGCCAGCGTGAACAAAATGCGCCGGCGCAATTCCGGTATCTTAACCGTGTTTAGAAAGGCCGAAACCATCCGCTAAATTTGAAACATCATGTGCTAGGAAGCTAGCTCTTCCGCGATGTTTTCTTTTTTGCCCGCGATTTCGCTTTCGTCGAGGGCTTCCTCGCCGACTCTTCCTTACCGGTCGCCTCTGGTGCACGTTCGCCAGATCGTTCCTCCCCCGAAATTTCATTT
>QHNR01000117.1 GCA_003218475.1 Verrucomicrobiota bacterium
GTATTGGCTGCCGTAAGTTCCATTCCTCAGCGTGCCGCTGAATTTGGCAAGATCGCGCAGGATGCTGGCGCTGATGTTTTCGTGGTGCAAAGCACGGTTTCCACGGCGCGGCACATTTCGTCGGAGTATAAGTCGCTCGATCTGGAAAAGTTTTGCCGCGAAATGCGCATTCCAGTAATCGTCGGAAACACTGTCGGCTACGACGTCACCTTCGAAATCATGGAGTGCGGGCCAGCGGCGGTTTTGGTTGGCGTTGGACCGGGAGCAGCTTGCACTTCACGTGGCGTGCTTGGACTCGGTGTTCCGCAGGTCACCGCGACCGTTGATTGCGCTGCGGCGCGCGATGCTTACTTCAAGAAAACATATCGCTACGTGCCGATCATCACTGATGGCGGGATGAGCAGGGGCGGCGACGTTTGCAAGGCCCTGGCCTGCGGCGCAGACGCCGTGATGGTGGGAAGTGCGTTTGCTAAAGCGTGCGAAGCGCCTGGGCGCGGCTACCATTGGGGTATGGCAACGCCACATGCAAATCTTCCACGAGGCACCCGCATTAAAGTGGGCTCTACCGGATCGCTGAAACAAATACTGTTTGGGCCGGCAGAAGTTGACGATGGCAGCCAAAATCTGGTCGGAGCCATCACGACCTGCATGGGCAACGTCGGCGCGAGCAATATCGCTGAGTTTCAGCAAACGGAGATTATCATTGCACCTTCTATCAAGACCGAAGGCAAACTGTTCCAAACGGTCCAAAGCGTCGGAATGGGAACGAGCTAAGATTATTCAGCGATTCAGTGATTTAGAGATTTAACGATTGACCTTGCGCTACATCGTTGAACCGTTCCACGCTCGAATCGCTAAATCACTAATTCCTTAAGTCGCTAAATGAACTCCGATCGCAGAGTTGTTATCACTGGTCTGGGCGCCGTCACGCCGGTTGGCAGCGATGTCGAGACGTTTTGGTCGAATCTGAAGAACGGCGTCAGCGGCATTCGGACAATCGACGCGTTCGATACCACGGCGTACGATTGCAAAATCGGTGGGCAAGCCCGCGATTTCGATCCGAAACCGTTCTTTAAAAATCCGAAGGACGTCCGCCGCACCGATCGATTTACACAGCTTTCAATGGCGGCAGCGAAAATGGCGCTCGATGACAGCGGGATTGATGTCGAGAACTTGGAGCGACGAGACCGCTTCGGCGTGATCGTTAGCACTGGCATCGGCGGACTCAAAACTCTCCAGGATCAATTGACGATTCTGCTCACGAAAGGACCTTCGCGAAATTCGCCGTTTACGATTCCAATGCTGATCAGCAATATGGCGAGCGGCTTCATCTCGATGGAGTTCAATCTACGCGGCCCAAACCTCTGTATTGTCACCGCCTGCGCAACATCGAATAACGCCATTGGTGAATCGTGGCGAATTATCAAATCTGGTGACGCCGACGTCTTCCTCGCAGGCGGCTCGGAAGCGTCCATCGTTGAGATCGGCCTTGCGGGATTCGGAGCGATGAGGGCGCTTAGCACTCGCAACGACGAGCCCGAGCGGGCCTCTCGCCCATTCGATCGTGACCGCGACGGTTTTGTGATGAGCGAAGGCGCAGGAGTTGTCGTGGTGGAGGAATTGGAGCACGCCAAAGCGCGGCGTGCGAAAATTTACTGCGAAATCACCGGATACGGCCTGTCAGCCGACGCGTTTCACATGACTGCGCCGCCGCCCGACGGCGAAGGCGCAGCGCGCGCCATGCAACTCGCGCTCGAACACGCCCGCCTATCTCCGGAACAGGTCGATTACATTAATGCACATGCCACGTCGACCGATATTGGCGACATTTGCGAGACCCGCGCGATCAAACAAGTATTCGGAGACTACGCTTATAAGGTTGCCATCAGTTCCACGAAATCGATGACTGGGCACCTTCTAGGCGGCGCTGGCGGAGTAGAAATGGCCGCGTGCGCACTTGCCATTCGAGATTCCGTAATTCCTCCAACAATCAATTTAGAAAATCCGGGAAAAGAATGCGACTTGGATTACACGCCCAACGTTGCCCGCGAAAGAAAAGTGCGCGTCGCTCTGAATAACTCCTTCGGCTTCGGCGGCCACAACGCCACCCTAGTCGCCAGCGCGTTTGAAGAATAATGCTAGGCGCGACCACAGCTCGCTCGCCGTGGCGAGGGCGCACCGCAACATGCCCAATCGCTTTTGACTATTCACCCGTCACAGTCACTATTTAACTCAGCGAATGCTTTGGGCGTTCACTAGTCACACGCGGGCATAGCTTAATGGTAAAGTTCCAGCCTTCCAAGCTGGCCATGCGGGTTCGATTCCCGTTGCCCGCTATTGATCCGGCGAGATCAGTTCGCGGTTTCGCCACGTGAAGCCCACACCGGAGTAAATCGTCAGCGCCACCGTAATCCACACCAGCACCGGCCCGGCTTCGCCCCAGGCTCGCGCCCACCATGTGGATGTTTCATTAGCGTACCGCAGTTCCACAATTGAAAGGAGCGCAAGGAAGAAGATAATTGTAATAATTTGCCACGAAGTCTTTTGTTTACCCAGACTTTCCGCTGGAAGAATCCGCCCTTTGGCGCTGGCCATTAGGCGCAATCCGGTAATCAAAAAATCTCGTGCTACCACTGTCGTCGCTGCCCACGCTGGCACCGCTTTGAGAGGCACCAGTGAAATGAACGCCGCGGCGACCATTATTTTGTCGACGAGCGGATCCATGAGTTTCCCAAAGCTGGTGATTACTCCGTAACGCCGCGCGATTTCTCCGTCGATGAAATCCGTGAGGCCCGCAATCAGAAAGATCACGAGCGCAGTCGTGCGCCCGTAATGCCACGACGAATTGAGTGCCACTACAAAAAGCACAGTTAGCGCAAGTCGGCTTAAGGTAATCCGATTCGCCCAATTCATACCGTAGCCGGAATCGCTGATCCCGGCTGTTCGTTCCGCTTGCCGCTCTTAAACCGAGGCTTCTTCCAAATCGGGACTTTCTTCTTCAATTCGTCCACAATCCACTGACTGGCGCGAAATGCTTCATTCCGATGGAGGCCCGCAACTCGCATAAAAAGCGATGGTTCCCCAACGGCGATAAAACCGATTCGGTGATGAATGATAACAAACTGAACGCGAAATTTCTCCGCGGCCTGCTCGGCAATTTGTCTCAACTGATGTTCGGCCATTTCGCGATGCGCTTCATATTGAATCCCGTCGATTTCGCGTCCATCTTCAAGTCTCCGCACCACTCCCCAAAAGTCGTTTATCGCTCCTGCGTCGCCACGGTGGGTTTTCGGCGGCGTATCAAGCGACGCTTCAGTCACTAAAACTTCACAAACGACATTTGCCATGCGCTCAAATTCCTCGTTACAGTGTTGTCTTCTCCGAAGTAGTTAGAAAGAAGATATTAAAATGACAACCAATCAATGTAATATTGGCCTGATCGGTCTCGGTGTGATGGGCGAAAATCTCGTCCTCAACATGGAATCGAAGGGATTTTCTGTCGCTGTATTTAATCGCACAACGGAAGTTACCGAGAAATTCGCTGCCGGACGTGCCAAAGGAAAAAACATTCAGCCAACTCGCACGATTGAGGAGTTTGTCGGAGCGCTGAAAAAGCCGCGCATAGCAATGATGATGGTGAAGGCTGGACCTCCCGTGGACGCGGTCATCAATGAACTCGTCCCACTGCTCGAAAAGGGAGACATCGTTATCGATGGAGGAAATTCGCTTTTCACTGACACACAGCGGCGGGGAAAGGAATTAGAGGGTAAGGGAATTCATTTTGTGGGCATGGGCGTGTCCGGGGGTGAGGAAGGCGCGCTAAAAGGTCCTTCACTCATGCCGGGCGGATCGCGTGAGTCATGGGAAATTATCGCGCCGATTTTCCGCAAGATCGCCGCGCAAGTGGATGGCGAACCGTGTTGCCGATATATTGGACCAGATGGCGCCGGTCACTACGTCAAGATGGTCCACAACGGTATTGAGTACGGCGATATCCAATTGATCTGCGAAGCCTACGCTATCCTAAAAGACGTCCTCGGAATGGACGCAGCACAACTGGCCGAAATTTTCGCAGAATGGAACAAAGGCGAGCTGGAAAGCTATCTTATCGAAATCACATCCGAGATTTTCCGAAAGATCGATCCTGACACCGGCAAGCCGCTCGTCGATATGATACTCGACAAAGCAGGACAAAAAGGAACCGGTATCTGGACACTTCAAGCTGCAATCCGACAATTCGTAGTTATTTCAACAATTAACGCTGCAGTTGAAGCCCGCGTTATCTCCTCACGAAAGGAAGAGCGTGTGGCTGCGTCCAAAATTCTCCCGCACCCGAGAGTTCGACAGTTTAAAGGCAATCGCACGCGTCTAATCGATGCAGTGCGTGACGCGCTTTACGCGTCGAAAATTGTGTCTTACACGCAGGGAATGGAGCTTCTTCGTTCTGGAAGCGCCGAATACAAATGGAACCTCAACCTGAGCGACATTGCCACCATCTGGCGAGGCGGCTGCATCATTCGCGCGAAATTTTTGAACCGAATCGTGGAAGCATATCGGCGCGATGCCGCGCTGCACAATCTTCTGCTCGACCGCTATTTCACGAGGGCCATCAAGAAGGCGCAGGCGAAATGGCGTCTCGTCCTTGCGACAGCGATCAAACATGGTGTAGCGACGCCTGCGTTTTCTGCCTCGCTGGCGTACTTCGACAGTTATCGCTCCGCTCGTCTGCCGGCAAACCTCCTGCAAGCGCAACGCGATTTCTTTGGCGCGCATACTTACGAGCGGATCGATAAACCGGGCGTATTTCACACCGACTGGGCCCAGCCCGAGGGAAAACCAGCTGAGAAACCGGCCCAAGCGAAAACGCCGGAACCGCATCACACGGGCGAGTAATTGCTGTAGCACGCACTGTCCTCAGCGGAGCTGGTCCGCTGAGACAGCGGACACAACAGGACGCAAATTTTTGTTATTTAAAATCGTGCGACTCGCTCCCGACGAGCTGTACGTGCGCAAGCGGTCTAATTTCGCGCGCTTTTATCAAAACGACGTTGTCCGAATTCTGGACTGTGCCTTCAATGAGCAGAAAGGCTTCCTCTGTGATGAGGAGGCGAAAACGTTCAAACAGCTCCGGCTCGACAATTGCATTTGAAACGCCGGTTTCGTCTTCGAGGCTGATAAAAACAAATCCTTTTGCTGTGCCGGGACGCTGGCGGCAAATCACGTTTCCGGCGATCTGAATGATCGAACCGTGTCGGGCGTGAACGAGATCGATCGCACGCCAAATATTCGGCAAATTTCCGCGCAATAGTTTCATCGGATGCGGTCCGGTTGTTAGATTCATCGTCTCGTAATCTGCCTTCACGCGTTCGGGTAAGGTCATCGGCGCAAGGGGAGTGCGGGCGCCCCGCCCCCTCTTTTCGGCGTCCCCGCCGAAAAGCTCCCGAAGAGTGTCCCGCGAGGCGCGTGACACAGCGGGCGAGGCGCCCGCGCTCCCCAACAAATCATCGTGGATCGTTTCTTCCGCCTCCCACATCGCCGCGCGGCGATGTTCGGCAAAACAATTCAGGGCCCCTAATTCTGCCAGCGTGCGTAACTCGTCTTTCGAGAGGAGAACCCGCTGCCTGAAATCGTGTAACGACTCGAATTGTCGATGTTCGCGTTGCCTAACGAGTTGTTCGGCGTGTTCCTGCCGCAATCCGTTTACGACGCAAAACCCGAGCCGCACCGTATTGTGATCGAGGACTGTGCAGCGCCACTCGGATTTCGAAACGCAAACTGGCTTGAACTTCAGGCCGTGTCGCTGTCCGTCTTTTACAATCGTTGCCGACGTGTAAAAACCCATCGGCTGATTGTTCAACAGACTCGCATAAAATTCCGGCGCGCGATGCACTTTTAAATACGCGCTGCCGTAGGCGAGAATGGCGAAACTGATCGCGTGGGATTCCGGGAATCCATAAAGCGCAAACGATGAGATGGACTGAATGATTTTTTCAATCTTGTCAGGAGCGACGCCTTTTCGCTTCATGGCGGCGCGCAATTTCACGCTCACTTTCCGCATGCGTTCCTCGGACCGATGAAAACTCAGAGCGCGCCGCAACTCCTCGGCTTCATCTCCTGAAAAATCAGCCATCACCATGGCGATCTTGAGCATCTGTTCCTGAAACAATGGTACGCCAAGGGTGCGGCCCAGCACCGGCTTTAATCGGTCGTCAAAGTACGTGACTTCTTCGCGGCCGGCCCGCCGATTCAAATACGGGTGCACCATGTCGCCCTGGATCGGTCCCGGGCGGATGATCGCCACTTCGATCACGACATCGTAAAAACATTCCGGTTTCATCCGTGGCAGCGTCGCCATTTGCGCGCGGCTTTCGATTTGGAAAACCCCGATCGTATCGGCGCGCTGCATGATCTCGAAGGTCGCCGGATCATCTTTCGGAATGTGAGCCAGATCGAGAGGCCGCCCACGTTCCCGGCACAATTCAAATGCGTCCTGCATCACCGACATCATGCCGAGGCCTAACAAGTCTACTTTCACGATGCCGAGCTCTTCGCAGTCGTCTTTGTCCCATTGGGCGACGACTCGGCCTCGCATGGAGGCGTTTTCCAGCGGCACAAATGAACTGAGTTTATTCTGGCAGATGATCATCCCGCCAGAGTGCTGCCCAAGGTGCCGCGGCAATCCATAAATCGCGTGATACAGCCTGATGAACGCGGGCATCCGCGGGTGTACCTTTGGCAAGCCAGCCTGCTCAATCTGTGATTCGAGTTCGAGTGTGTGTGGAAAATCGCCGTTCGCGAATAGATGCGAAAACCGATCGATTATGCTGGGAGAAAAGTTTAGCGCTTTTCCGATCTCGCGCGCGGCGCTGCGCCCGCGGTAACTGATCACGTTCGCAGTCATGGCCGCGCCGTGCTTGCCGTAACGGCGATAAATTTCCTGGATCACCGCTTCGCGACGGTCGCCGCTGGGAAGATCCAGATCGATATCGGGCCAGCCTTTGCGGCTCTCATTGAGGAAGCGTTCGAACACGAGATGATTTTCCACCGGATCAACCGGCGTGATTCCGAGGCAATAACAAACTGCGCTGTTCGCGGCGCTCCCTCGGCCCTGGACCATCATGTTGTGTTCGCGACAGAAATTGACGATGTCCCAGACAATCAGGAAATATCCGGGGAAACCGAGTTTCGTGATCAGGGCAAGTTCTTCTTCAAGCTGTCGTTTTACTTTCGCGCTAATCGCAGCGTAACGCTGTTGCGCACCGAACCAGACGATGGTGCGTAAGAACGAATCCATTGTATGACCTGTCGGCACCGGATATTCGGGAAATTCGTAACCGAGATTCTCGAGGGAAAATGTGAGCCGTTCGGCCAGGCGCGATGTGTTTTCAATCGCTTCCGGCAAATCGGCGAAAATTCCTCGCATTTCGCGATCACTCTTCAGATGCCGTTCGGCATTTTGTGATAAAAGTTTTCCCGCAGCATCGAGATGGGTGTGCTCGCGAATGCAAGTGAAAACATCCAACACTTCGCGCCCGTATAGCTTTGCGTATTGAACGCCGTTCGTAGCGAGAAGCGGCAATCGATTTAGGCGCGCAAGCTCGATCAGTTCACGATTGATACGTTCTTCGCCGCGAATGAAATGTCGCTGAATTTCTGCGAAAACATTTTCGCGGCCAAAGGTATCGATTAAAAATCGCGTGCGGTCGTCTGCATTCCGGGGAGCACAGGCTGCCAGCCTGTCGCGTCCGGCAGCTTGCCGGACGCTCTGAGTGTTTGCACGCCAGGGGTGAAAAGATGTTTGCGGGAAGCTGCCGCAAACTACAGGCTGGCAGCCTGTGCTCCCCAATCCAAACAACGCCACCAATCCTTCAGCGAATTGCGGTAACTGGCTCCATCGCACGGCGCATGTGCCTTTTTCGCTGCGCAAATGTGACTGAGTGAGTAGTTCGCACAAATTTTTGTAACCAGTGCGATTTTCGACCAGCACAGGAAGGACACTTCCGTCTTCCATTGACAATTCGCAGCCGATGATTGGTCGCACGTTGTGTTCGCGTGCCGCGACAGAAAATCGTTGCACGCCGTAAACGCCGTTGCGATCGATCAACGCCATCGCCGGCATTTCCAGTTCCGCTGCCACCGCAGCTAATTGCTCTGGGAACGATCCACCGCGGAGAAAGCTGAACGCGCTACATGCATGTAACTCGATGTAGCTCATGGCATGTCATCCTGAGCGCAAGCGAAGGACCTCTCCTATGATGCTTGGATCACGCTGTAGACTAAGAGTGCTCAATCGTGCTTTCGTGAGATCTCTCGCTCCGCTCGAGATGACAGTCTCAGTCATAAATCCCATCGATTTTCCATGTGCCGTCTGCCTTATGAGTTCGAACGAGTTCGCTATTCTCCATCGCCAGGTCCCATTCGGCGCGTGCCCAGGATTTCTCGTCCCACCAATTTCCAGAAATTAAATAGGGCCCGCGTTGCTCGATGACTTTTCCGCAAATTTCTGTGCTGCGAAGGTGTGCCGGCGTGTCTGCATCCAACAAGACTGATGCAGACACTGGGGGACGAAATCTTCGCAGGGGAATCCGAGATGTTGGTTTGCTGGGTTTCGGGCGATTGAGGTCAATCGCCCCTACCTGCCATGCGAAAGGTTCGAGGCGAAATGCATCCGGCCGATGGGTCTCTTCCAAAACCGGCGTGCCAACTCGGTCCGCACCCAGAACAGCGATCAAACGCGCGAGCGTTTCTGAGAGTTCATGTGGATTGCGTAATGTAGTTTCGAACAATCCGAATTGTTCCCTGACAGGCTTGGTTGGGTGCACTTCCAGCGAGACGGCAACAATTGCATGCTCCGATTTAAAATTCTCCAGATGCGTGTGCAGCATCCGAAAAAGAAGATCAGCATCATTGGTCGGCTGCGGAATTTTGAAAACCCGCTCGTAAATTTGTTTATCCGTAAACGTGATTCGCAGCGTCAGTTCTTTTGCAACGAGATAAATCGCGCCCAAGCGTACTGCGAGCTGCTCCAAAAAACGGCGTAAGATGAAGAGCAGCGGTTGGGCTGTTTCAATTTCATTTTCAAATTCAAAGCTTTCCGCGAACGACTCCGGCGGCCGAACCAATTTCAGCACTCGATTGAATTGTCCATTGGCCCGTTCCCACATCCGGACAGCTTCCGGCCCGAGCCGCGCCCCCAGCTGCTCTTTATCAAGCGCCGCAAGTTGGCCAAGAGTATGAATCCCCCACTTGTGCAGGATCGTCAGGATTTCCTGCACCTCGATTTGCCCTTGCATAGGAGCAATTTAGAGCAAGCTATGAGATATGTTCAAGAGAACATTTTTCGACTCTGTCATGTCGAGGCCGAGTCGAGACATCTCTGATTTTTTCGGCTTCGATTACATTCACATCCAGAGATTTCTCGACTTCGCCCTCGGCTCCGCTCGAAATGACACCTTTCGCGAATATGGAGCATCAAATAATTTCTATCGGACATTTCGGCAGCGCTTGCATAAACGCACGGCCGTAGGGTCTGGTGACGATGCGATTGTCGAGAATCACGATAATTCCGCGGTCGCTCTTGGTTCGAATCAAGCGACCTATCCCTTGTCGAAATTTCAGGATCGCCTCCGGCAGAGAGTATTCCGTAAACGGATCGCCGCCGCGCTCCTCGATCAATTCGAGTTTGGCTTCGATCAGCGGATGATCGGGCACCGCAAACGGAAGGCGGGTGATGATTACATTCGAAAGCGCCTCGCCGGGAACATCCACGCCGCCCCAAAAGCTGTCCGTACCAAAGAGGACAGCTCCCGGCGTTGATTTGAATTGTTCCAGGAGCTTACTGCGCGGCGTGCCCGCTCCCTGCACGAGAAGGTTCATGCTGTTCTCTACAAAAAATTTCTGCATCGCCCCTGCGACCTGTTGCATGTCACGGTAATTTGTGAAAAGGACGAACGCGCGCCCATTGGTCCGTTTGACGAAATGCGCGATCCATCGCTCCAGCTCTCTGTGATAAGCGTCGTCGCGCGGGTCGGGCATCTTTTGGACGATGAACATTTTCATCTGCCGTTGAAAATCGAACGGGCTGCCGAGCTGCAACGGTTCTGCTTCCGTCGCGCCCGTGCGCTCACGAAGATAGGCAAGATCCGGTCGGCCCACTGCCAGAGTTGCGCTGGTCATGATGCAACAGCAGTTCTCGCGAAAGAGCATCCGCCGCAGCACCGGCGCGAGATCGACAGGCGCGGCGTTGAGAGCGAGGAACCGCTCTGTTTTACCGGTCCGCTCGACCCAGTAAACGTGCTCGGGGGCGCTTTGCTCGAGAAAAATGGCAATGCCGTCCCGTGCGTCGCGGATGCGTCGCCCGAATTCCTGCAGCTCCGCCTTCAAAACTTCGTCATCGGCACGTTTCACCGCCTCGGCTACACGTGCCTGAAGCACAGTCAATCGACCTGTGATCGTATCCGGAACAAAATCGACATCGCGGACACGAAACTCGCGGCCTTTACGAAAATCTGATCGCGACTCGACCGCCGCAAAAAATTTATCAACATCATCAATCAGGCCCGCGGCGAGTCGCACGCCCTCCGCATCGCGCATTACAGTGAACAGTCCTTTGCGCGTCCGCGAATTGTAGAGCCGTTGGATTGTCGAGCGCAGTCCGTATTGCGAGACGCCGATACCGATCTGCTTGGACGCGACCTGCTCGATCGTATGCGCTTCGTCCAAAATGATGAAATCATTTGGAAAAAGGAATCCGCTTTCGCGCTCTTCCTGTTGGTCTGGTGAGCCGAGTAATATGAAGAGCAAGGTGTGATTGAGCACAATCACGTCCGAAGCCAGCAAACGTTTCCGTGCCTGTTGATAAAAACAGCGCGGATTCTGCCCGCATGTTTTCTGTGTGCAAATGTGAGCCTCGCTGCAGACTTGTGTCCAAACTTTTGGATCGGGCTCGACGGATAAATCGCTGAGCGATCCGTCGCGGGTTGTGCTGGCCCATTCGGCCAGCCGCTGCAATTCGTTCTCCTCCGGTCCGGTGAAAAGTTCCTTCGCGCTTTGCAACGCGCGCTCGAGCCGGCGCGGACAAAGATAATTCTGCCGGCCTTTCATCAACGCTGCGTCAAACTCGACCGGCAGCACTTTTTTCAAAATTGGAATGTCTTTGTGCAGCAGTTGTTCCTGAAGGTTGATCGTATGCGTGGAAACGATCGCCTTTTTGTGCTGGTCGAGCGCGAACAGAATTGCCGGGACGAGATACGCCAGCGATTTGCCCACACCGGTGCCTGCTTCGACCACCAAATGACGCTCTTCCTCCAGCGCCTGCGCCACTCGCGCTGCCATTTCCTGTTGTTGCGGGCGGAACTCGAAGTTCTTAGCCTTGGATAGCGCCCCGTTTGCGGAAAAGAATCCGTGGACGCTTTCCACAAATTCGCTGCTTAGAACATCTTTCAGGGCGATCATTTCGAAATAGCGCACGCTGGCAACGCGTATCTATCTAGTATTTTTCGATTCGACGTCACATTTCTGTCATGTCGAGCGAAGCGAAACATCTCTGATATTCGTAGCTTGCCGGCCAAACAAAATGATCAGAGATTCCTCGCTTCGCTCGGAATGACACCCAGTTGGTAAGCCAAATGCTATTGTAATTCGCCAATGGCAAATCGAAATTCCAAATCGCATGAGACTCCTTGACCGATACGTCATTCGGAACTTCTTGCAGGTTTACTTTTACTGCATCGCCGGCTTCATCTCCATCTGGCTTATCTTCGATGTCAGCGACAATATCTCGACGTTCATCGACCAACACGTACCTCTTTCCCTTGTCATTCGCTATTACGGCACGCAGATCCCGCAGGTTTTCATTATTCTGTTGCCGGTTTCGCTGCTGCTGTCGCTCCTTTTCGCCTTGGGCCGAATGTCGCGTGCGAACGAAATCGTTTCCATGCTCACGGCAGGAGTAAGTCTTCCTCGTGTCCTGCTGCCATTGATCGGCATGGGGCTGCTTACGGTGGCGGCGAGTATGGCGCTCAACTATTCGCTTGCACCGCACTCCGAATTGGCACGGAAATCATTCCTGTCCGAAGCGCAGTCGCGTCCCGGGCGCTACATCCAAGGACAAATTTTTCGCAATCGTACGGACTCGCGCACCTGGTTCATTCAGAATTTTCTTCCGCGCAGCAATACCTTCAACAACGTTCAGGTGCTTCAACAGGACGCCAACGACAACATCGTCACAAATTACATTGGCGCTCGCGCCTATTACCGTCCGGAAACTAAAACATGGGAGTTGGAGAATGCTAAACTCGTCCATTACGACCATTCGGGGAACATCGTCGATGAGCAGATTTATCCTTCGCTGAAAATTGAGCACTGGAGCGAAACTCCGTTCCGGCTGGGCAGCGCAAACGAACGAGCAGAATTCCTAAGCCTGCCGGAGCTCCAGGAGTATTTGCGTTTCAATGCGGACTTTCCCACTACGTTGCTCGCGCCGTTTCGCACGCATCTGCAGTATCGCCTTGCCCTGCCGTGGACCTGTTTTGTTGTTGTGTGCATTGCGGCCCCGCTGGGAATCGGTTACTCGCGACGGGGCGTTTTATCGAGTGCTGCGGCTGCGGTTTTTCTTGTTTTTTCGATGAACTTTTTGGTCCACCTTTTTCTTGCGCTGGGCGAAGGCGCCCGCGTTCCTGCATGGATCGCGGCCTGGACGCCGAACATTCTTTTCATGGCAATTGGTCTCTACTTGTTATACCTGCGGGCCTCCAATCGCGAACCGCCCAGCTTTCATCTTTTCACTGCGCGACGTATAGTTGCGCAATGAATCCTCTCCCAAACGCATGGGCGATCAAACATCGGGCGGACTTCTGCGCCGTTACGCGTCGGCCGTTTGTTCCCGGCGAATACTTTTATACTCTGCTGTATCACGGCGCCGATGGCTACCGCCGCGAGGATTTGAGCGAAGAGGCGTGGCAAAACCGGAATGAAAACATTCGGCCGTTCTCATTTTGGAAATCACGGTACGAGCCGTTGCGGCAGAAGCCGGCGGAACCTGTGCCCAAAGAAAATGCAGAAGAACTCTTCCGACGTTTAATGGCGTCGGATAATCCCCCTGCAAGCGCCTGCTATGTGCTCGCCGCGATGCTCGAACGCAAGCGCGTCCTAAAACAAGTGAAAACAGAGTCCCGCGACAGCGGGAGCCAAGTCCTCATTTACGAACAGGGTACAACAGGAGACGTGTTTGTCGTCCCAGATCCGCAACTGCGACTCGACGAACTGGAATCTGTGCAGAACGAAGTCACGCAGCTACTGCAGAAGGCAACGCCATGACCACTGAATCTCCGCCGCCCAATTACAAGATCGGCAATGAGCGCCTGATTAGCGTTACGGAAAAAGCCGCGTTTAAACTGGCGTCGCTGCTCGAAGAAAAAGGCAAGCCGGACGGCGCCTTACGCCTCAAGGTGGTCGGAGGCGGCTGCTCAGGCCTGCAATACGTGATGGATTTGGTAGATGGCCCAAATGAGCGCGACATTCTCGTGCCAACGCAAAATGTGCACCTGGTCGTCGATCCAAAGAGCGCGCTTTTCGTCAGCGGTTCGGTGCTCGATTACAGCGAAGATCTGCAAAAGGGCGGCTTCAAGGTCACGAATCCCAATGCCGTCGCTCACTGTTCCTGCGGCGAAAGCTTCGCAGTTTAGGAAGTCTGCATTCAGCTAACCGGTCGTGGTGTCGAGCCGTGTGGATTACGCAAGCTACACCTTCATGACCTCGGCATCCTTGTGCTTGAGATGATCGTCGATCGATTTAACGAAACGATCGGTGAGCTTTTGCACTTCTTCTTCCAAGTCGCGCAAGCCGTCCTCCGTCAATTCGCCGGCGGCCTTGAGTTTCTTCGCTTCGTCGAGTGCCACGCGCCGGTTCGCACGCACGCGCACGCGGGCTTCCTCCGCCATTTTGCCCAGGGAACGCACCAGTTCTTTTCGACGCTCTTCTGATAGCTCCGGGATTGGCAATCGAATGATCTTGCCATCAACCGCAGGCGTTATGCCGATCTTCGACTCTTTGAGCGCCCTCTCGATATCCTGCACTGTGCCGGCATCGAATGGTTGAACAACAAGCAACCGCGGTTCGGGCGTCGTGATCAAAGCGAGTTGTTTTAACTTCATCGTCGATCCGTAAGCGTGAACGTCCACGTTCTCTACAAGGCCAGGAGAAGCTTTTCCGGTGCGCACCGCCGCGAATTCGTGCACCATGTAATCGACGCTTTTTTCCATCGACATCTCGGCCTCTAGAAGGATGTCATCTCTGCTCATGGCGCCTGGATTCTTAGGTCCGAAGAAGGTTCATCGCAAACCAGAGTCCCGACTTTTCGACCGAGCACCGCATCGCGAATGCTGCTGGGGTTATTCATGTTAAGAACGACGATTGGAATCTTGTTGTCCATGCAGAGGCTGAACGCTGTCGAGTCCATGATTTGCAAGCGTTTCGCAAGCGCTTCGCTGAAGGTGAGCTGGTCGAAGCGTCTAGCGTCTGGATACTTGTTCGGATCGCGATCATAGACGCCGTCGACTTTAGTGGCTTTCAGGATTACATCCGCGCGAATTTCGCTCGCCCGCAGAGCTGCCGTTGTGTCCGTAGAAAAGTACGGATTGCCCGTGCCGGCAGCGAAAATGACCACGCGTCCTAGCTCCAAATGCCGAATGGCACGCCCCAGGATGAACGGCTCAG
This sequence comes from Verrucomicrobiota bacterium, assembly GCA_003218475.1. Classification (GTDB taxonomy): domain Bacteria; phylum Verrucomicrobiota; class Verrucomicrobiia; order Chthoniobacterales; family UBA10450; genus Udaeobacter. Next base: position 14,716 of record QHNR01000117.1, read on the forward strand.
CCACATTTCTCATGTCGATCGCACTCTGCACACGCGTCTCAACGCCCATGTGGTCAAGCGCACTTCGTAGGGCCAGCGCATTTATCACGGTTGCCAGCATGCCCATGTAGTCCGCCGTGGTCCGGTCCATGCCGCGTTGCGACGCCGATAGACCGCGCCAAATGTTTCCGCCACCAATCACGACGGATACTTGCACATCCAGGTCGCGGACTTCCTTTATACGCTCAGCGATCTCGCGCACAACGGTTGTGGAGATGTTTTCGCGCCCGCCGCGCTCCTGCATGGCCTCGCCGCTTAGTTTGAGCACGATGCGTTCATAGACTGGTGTGTCGGCTTGCATGAGCGGTTTACAACATCAACAGAAGATGTCGGCCTTGGAAAGCACAAACGGTGATGGGGCAAAGCGCGCAGGCTTGCGCTGGGGAGCACAGGCTGCCAGCCTGTAGTTGCCGGCAACCCTGCCGGCAACATGTTTGCGCAAGTAATGTCGCAGTATCCGGGGATCGCCCTGTCTCGGCAAGCTGCCGAGACCTATAGGCTGGCAGCCTGTGCTCCCCAGAATTAGTGCGCTCCGCGCAAAATTGAAGCGTAACCGCGCAAGAATTCTGGCGCGCTCATTCGCTTTTTTCCTTCCAGTTGCACCTCATTGAGGGAAAGTGCTCGCGAGCCGGCGGCGATGATCAGTTTTTCGCTCTCCAAAATTTCTCCTGGTTGCCCGCTGAGATCGAGGATCGACGCAGAAAAAATCTTCAAGTGTTGTCCGTCGATCTCGGTGAACGCTCCTGGCCACGGATTGAACGCGCGGATTTTTCTCTCAATTGCCTGAGCCGGCTCCGACCAGTCGATTCTGCCGTCTTCACGTTTGAGCTTTGGCGCGTAGGTAGCTAGCGCGTTCTCCTGCGGAATCCGGGGCGCGGCGTTTGTGGCGAGCAATCGCAAAGATTCGAGCAAGGCCTCGGGCGCAATCTGCGCCAATCGTTCGTGCAACGATCCACCCGTATCGTTCGACCGAATGTCAATTCTCTTCTGCAACAGGATGTCGCCGGTGTCGAGGCCTTCATCCATGTGCATGACAGTGATCCCGGTCTCCAGATCCCCTCCTGCGATGGCAGCTTGGACCGGTGTGGCGCCGCGCCAGCGCGGCAGAAGAGATGCGTGCAGATTCAAGCAGGCAATCTTCGGAATTTCCAGAACGTCACGGGGCAAGATTTGCCCGTACGCCATGACGACAATTATATCGGGCTTAAGCGCGCCAATATCTTCGATGGCTCCTTCATCTTTAATTCGTAGCGGTTGGAGGATCGGGAATGGTAGGGCGCGACCGGTCCGAGCCGGACTGGCGTTGGGCACGCCGCTCGTGACCGCCTTCTTGATCGGCGGTGGTTCTATGCGCTGTTCGCGCCCGACTGGCTTATCGGGCTGTGTGACAACGCCTATCACCTCGTGTTTCGACTTGAGCAACGCTTCCAATGTCGGTACGCTGATCTCGCCAGTGCCAATAAAAACAATCCGCATACCGCCAGAAGCCATGTGATCAATGGTAGAGACGGACCGCGGGGCCGTCCATTTCTTCGGCGCGCCCTCGCCACGGCGAGCGAACTGTGGTCGCGCCCTACGAACGCCGGTTTTTTTGGAATCTATTGAAGCCGAATCGAAGCCGGCTCCCGCCGGGTTCGCCCGCTCATTGCCTGCGCCATCAGTTTCTCTCCAGCCGTAATCTCACGCCGGCCTACCGACAATCCGCACTCGGTGCAGAGATAATCGAAAATTTCCCGGTCAGGCAGAACTAAGAGAAGCCGCTCCCTCACCGGCATCGCGGCCCTGCATTTCTCGCAGTACAGACTGGAGGCGGTGAAATTTTCAAACTGCTGCCGGTTCATACACGCCGTCGTTCACGCTCTGTAGAATGTCGAGCAGAACTTTGGCGGGCGGCTGAGTTGCGTCAACCACCGTAACCAGCTCTTGGGGGTAATATGACAACACAGGCTTCGACTCCTTCTCGTAAATATCGAGACGTCGCTGAATGACTTGTTCATTTGCGTCGTCGAGGCGATTATCTTTCAAGGCGCGCTTTTTTAGCCGGTAAAAGAGCGTCTCGCGGTCCGGGCACGCGAGATGAAACACCTTCTTTACGTCGATCATTTCCTCCATGATTTCAGCTTGTCCGACGTTCCGCGGAATCCCATCCAGCACGAGCGTGTCGATATCCGGCTTGAACTTGTGCGCTTCCACGGTCGCATCGATTGCCTCTCGCCAAAGTTCCACAGTGATGTCGTCCGGGACGAGCCGGCCCTTACTCGAGTAATCGAGGAATGCTTTTCCAACCTTCGTACGCGTGTCGATGGAGCGGAACACGTCGCCACACGCGCAATGATAATACCGCGGAATCGTGCCCAGCGTTTTCCCCTGGGTTCCTTTGCCACTACCGGGTGCGCCAAAAAGGATAAACGTGTTGTATCTCATCATCAACAAAATCCGCTTATACTGCAGCCCGGCTCAGATGCGGAAGCAGAATCTGATCGGCTATTTCCCGGTCACGAGCGGATCTACGTTCACCCGCCGCCCGCCGCGATCAAAACGCACGTTCCCGTCCAGCAGCGCAAAAATTGTGTAGTCGCGGCCCAGCCCGACATTTTTTCCGGGCAAATACTTTGTCCCGCGCTGGCGCACAATGATGTTGCCGGCCACAACCATTTCGCTGCCGAATTTTTTTATACCCAGCCGCTTGCTGACGCTGTCGCGGCCATTTTTAACGCTGCCTTGTCCTTTTTTGTGTGCCATTGGAGAGAGTTGTGGTTAATGATTGATAATTAATAGCCGTTTGCTTTTTACTCTTCGGTCTTCTTCGCTGCGCCTTTTTTCGCTCCCAGACTGATGCTTTTAATTTTCACGCGCGTCAATTTGCGACGATGTCCAACTGTGCGGTGATAACCTTTGCGCCGCTTGTACTTGAACGCGATCACTTTCTTGTCTTTATGCTGTTCCAGAACTTCACCTGTCACCTTCGCCCCTGAAATGAGAGGGTTGCCGTGCGTCACGTTGTCTCCGTCGGCAAACATGAGTACATCACCGAAGGTTGCGGTCTTGCCGGGCTCGACCTCCAGAACATCGACATCGATCGTGTCGCCTTCCGCGACCCGGAACTGTCTGCCACCGGTCTTGATGATTGCGTAAGCCATAGCGTTTGAGGAGAAAAAGCCGCCCAAAATTCCATAGATGGCCCTGCTTGGCAAACGGAAAGCTCTTATCGGGGTCCCCGACGCTTTGGGGTTTGAAGCTACGCCGCTGCTTCGCCCGTCGCCCCAACGAGTTCTCGGTAGAAGTCTTCATACCGCTGCGCGGACACGTCCCACGAAAAATTGCGCGCCATCGCCTGTTTCATCAACCTGGTCCAGAGGCGCCGGTCTCGGAAGATTTGCCGCGCGCGCTTGATTGCGTCCCAGAAAGCCTCGCTTGAATACTCGTAGCAAAGAAAGCCGTAACCGCTATCCGTTGTCGGAGCGTAGTCCACAATGATCTCTTGGATTCCACCGGTCACGCAGGCCACCGGGATTGCGCCATATTTCAAGTTGTACATCGCACTCAAACCGGCGGGCTCGAAACGCGATGGAATCAGGCTGATGTCCATCCCTGCTTCAATGAGGTGCGCCAGTTTGTCGTCGTAGTTTTTTTCGTAGGCAAATCTTGTTGAAAATTTTCTGGCTGCGACTGCGAGCGCGGTTTCATAAGCGGGATCGCCTTCTCCGAGAATAATCAAGCGAACATCATCCCAAAGAAGCCGATCGAGCAGGGGCACCAGAATTTCGAAGCCCTTTTCCTGGACGACGCGAGTCACCATCCCAAAGACCGGTCCGCGCGGTGCAGACGCGAGGTTCATCTCCTTCAGCAATGCCTCGCGGCAAACCTGTTTCCCTCGAAGCCGCCTTGCATCATAACGCGCAGGCAGCAAACGATCCGACGCCGGATTCCAGCGCGCGTAATCTGCGCCATCCAAAATGGCGCTAAGGCGATGCGCATTTTCGCGCAGCACCCCATCAAGGCCGCAGCCGCCAGATAGTGTCTGGATTTCGCGCCGGTAATGTTCGCTGACAGTTGTGATTCTATCGGCGTAGAGGATTCCCCCTTTGAGAAAATTCAGACGCCCAAAAAACTCGACTCCATGGAGGGTAAAAAACAGCTCCGGCAAATTTGTCAGTCTGAAATCCAGTCCCCAAAAACTCCCCTGCTCAGCTACGTGATGGATCGTTAGCACGGTTTTGAATGGCAGCCCCTGCGCATACACAAAAACCGGCACCAACGCCGCGGCCCAATCGTGCACGTGCAAAATTTGCAATTGCGGCGTCAACCGCCGAGCCAATTCCAGCGCCGCTTTGCAGAAGAAAATAAATCGCGCGGCATTATCTTCGTACGGCTTACCGCGCTCGCCGTAAATTCCACTGCGATTAAAAAACTCATCGCAGCGAACCAAAAACAGCTGCACGCCACCAGCGCTCCGCCCCTCGAGGTACCGGGCAACGTAAGTCTTGTCTCCCACCTGCACATCGACAGTTATGCCGGTGTCCTTCTTCTTGAACGCACGATTCTCCTTAATTTCGTGGTAGAACGGTAGAGCGACGCTTACTTCACGTCCGCGCCCGCGCAGCGCGCTTGGCAGCGCGTCCATCACATCCACGAGCGCGCCCGCTCGCTGCAAAGGCGGCCCTTCGGCGCTGATCATCAGAATTCTCATTGGACGTTCGACGTTGGATGTTCGGCGTTCTTCGTTTTTTTCAATTCCTTCTGCCTGACAAGTATTCGCGTTGGACCCACTTCAGCGCTTCCTCTCTCGTCCGTAGCGTGCCCTCGAGTTGTCGCGTTTCTACTGCCTCGAGGATCTCACCAAATTTTGGGCCGGGCTTGAGACCGAGCGCGATCAAATCATCACCTCGAACCAGAGGCGGCGGAATGATCGGTTCATTGGCGAATTCTTCGCGTTTGCGCTGGAGGAATTCGTAATTATCGAGCATTCGATGGCTGCTTTCGCAATCGACGCGGTGCAGCTCCAGTTCTTCGTCAAAAGTTGGTCGCGCCATGAAGCGCTTGAGCTTTGCGACTCGCATGTTAGGCGCGTCCTTGAAGACCATGTGCTGCCGAACCATTTCGACAGTGGCCTCGATTTCAGCACCGGAAAATCGCAGGCGTCGCATGATGGCTTCCGTCATCTGAGCGCCGATGCGATCGTGATCGTTGAAACGGATGCGTCCTGTGTCGTCCACGGTCGCCGTTACCGGTTTTGCAACATCATGAAACAACACCGCGAAGACCAGCGGGACAGAAACTTTTTCTGGAAGCAAATGCAACATCAGCCGCGTGTGCACGAACACGTCGCCTTCGGGATGAAACTGTTCCGGCTGCAAGACGCCTTTCATCGCGTCGAGCTCAGGGAGAATCGCGCGCATAAGGCCACTGGAATTCAGCAGGTCCCACCCGCTCACCCGATTAGGGGAAACAAAAATGCGAATCAGCTCGTCGCGAATTCGTTCCGCGCTGATTTGGTTGATTGACGACGCATTGGGCGTGAGCGCCTCCCAAGTTGTCTTATCGATCTGATAACCGAGCGTCGTAGCAAAGCGCACTGCGCGCAGCATCCGCAGCCGATCTTCCGTGAACCGTTGCGCGGGATCGCCAATTGCGCGCACGAGCTTTGCGTCGATGTCGGCGCAGCCGCCGACGAAATCGATCACGTTTTCCGCGACCGGATCGTAAAACATTCCGTTGATGGTGAAATCGCGGCGCTGCGCGTCCTCCTCCGGCGAAGAAAAATGGACCGCGCTGGGATGCCTTCCGTCGACGTAAGTGTCATCGGAACGAAAGGTCGCCACCTCAAATTGAAAACCGTTCTCCAGCACGAGGATCACCCCAAAATGGGCGCCGACGGCGAACGTGCGTGGAAAAAGCGTCTGCACGGCTTCAGGTCGCGCGTCGGTCGCAATGTCGTAATCCTTCGGGATCAGACCGCGCACCATGTCACGTACGCAGCCGCCGGCGAAGTACGCGACATGGCCGCTCTCGCGCAAACGCGCGGCAACTTCGCGTGCGACCCTTTCCATCGGAGAGGATTTCACAGCGTTACTGTAGCGGCTTCGCTGCCTGCTCGCGAAGTTCTTTCGGAGTGCGAAGCGCAATGACATGCGAAGGAAGTCAGGCATCCGTGCCTGACTCGGCTGGCTATCTTCCACTACGCAGCGCTCTTCTGCTTCCGAAAGGAGTGGATGATGAAGAGCACTACTGCAATTGAGATGCACGAGTCGGCTACGTTAAAGGCCGGCCACGGATCGGCGTACCGAACGTGAAGATTGAAAAGAAGAAAGTCGATCACGTGCCCGTAAAGGAGGCGATCGGTGAGGTTACCCAGAATGCCAGCAAGCAGCAGTGCAAGCGAGAGATTGCGCCAGGCATCAGTTCCGCGGCGTCGCACGAGGAAAACTGTCACAACTACGAGCGCGACAATCGAAATCACAATGAAAAAGGTATTGTTGCCTTTGAAAGATCCGAATGCTGCGCCCGTGTTGGTAACGTTAACCAGGCTGAAGAAATCGGGGACGACAATGCGCGCCTCATAAGGGTTGATCAAACGCAGGACCAACTGCTTGCTCCATTGATCTAGAGCGTAGAGCGGCAGCGAGAGAAAAAGGATTAATCTCATCCAAGTGACCTATTAATCCGAGCTGCGATCGAAGGCTATGATGCTGTAGGGTCCGCTGTCCTCAGCGGAGGTCGTGTCGCCGTTCCCAGAACACTGCGCTGAGGACAGCGCACGCTACAGCGCGAATGACGAAAACGGTTCATCGATCCGATTTTTCGGCCCCTGCAACCACTCTTTCGCACCGATCACACAAATCCGGATGCGCCGTACTCGTGCCGACTGTCAGTCGATGACGCCAGCAGCGTGCGCACTTTGCGTACGGCGTTTTCGTCACCGAAGCGCTTGCTTCTTTCGCGTGATGCACTGTCAGATCACTCACAATAAAGAATTCTTCCAGTTCCTCCTGACTGACTTCCTCGGTGAGGTCGGAATCCGAATGCAAAATAACCCTGGCCTCCAGCGTGTTGCCAATCAGTTTTTCCTGACGCGCGCGCTCGATCGCCTGTGTGATCACGCCGCGTAATCTCAACAACTCCGCGACCTGAGCACTGGCCTCATCATTCCGGCCTTTCGGCTGAGGTAATTCTTGCAGATGAACCGAATCCCGACTTGTCGGGACTGAATGGCGCCACGCTTCCTCGGCGGTAAAAGCGAGAATCGGCGCGAGCAATTGACACAGCGCGTTGAAAATCTCATGCATGACTACTTGTGTCGCACGCCGACGCGGCGAATCTGCCGCGTCGCAATACATCCGGTCTTTCGTGATGTCGACGTAGAGGCTACTCAGATCAACGGCGCAAAACTGGTTGAGTGTGTGGTAGACCTTGTGGAATTCGAAGGCTTCGTAAGCGGATCGACAATCGCGAATCACCTGCTCAAGCCGCTCCAGAATCCAGCGGTCAATCAATGTTGTAGCTGGCATCGGTGATGCCGGCTGGCCGGGGTCACCGCCCCCGGCTACAGCGGTGAAATCATAGAGATTGCCAACCAAGATGCGCAGCGTGTTTCGAATCCGCCGATAGGTGTCGCTCAGACGCGTGAACATTTCCTCAGAGAACGGCACGTCGCTGGTGTAATCGATGCTACTTGCCCAAAGCCGTAGTAGATCGGCGCCATACTGGCCGACGAAGTGATCGGCAGCCGTCGGCTTCTCGTACATTCCCGATTTTGAAATCTTTTTCCCGTCAAGATCGACAACGAAACCGTGCGTGACGCAAATTTTGTACGGCGCGCGATTGTTCAGCGCGATACTGGTCATGAGTGATGACTGAAACCACCCGCGATGTTGATCGGTCGCTTCAAGATACATGTCGGCAGGATCGCGCAGCTCCGGATGTAGCGCACAGACGGCCTTGTGCGACACGCCGCTATCGATCCAGACGTCGATCGTGTCGTTGCGTTTTGTTGTACCCGGCGGGAGGCCGAGCTCGCGCGCGAGAGTAGCATCGTCCAACTCAAACCAAATGTTTGATCCGCGCTCGGCGACAAGATCAGCGAGTCTTCGGATAATTTTCGCATCGAGAATTGCGTTCCCATCTTTGGAATAAAAAACGGGGAGCGGCACACCCCAGCTTCGTTGCCGTGAAATGACCCAGTCGGGACGCGATTCGACCGTGCCGGCGATGCGGTTTTCGCCCCACGCGGGAATCCACTTCACTTCCTTATGGATCGCCTCGAGCGCCTTGTCACGCAGCGCATCAATGCGGATAAAGAATTGCTCGACATTGCGAAAGATGATCGGCGTTTTCGAGCGCCAACAGTATGGATAAGAGTGATGAAAATTCTGTACGGCCAGCAGCATGCCGCGCTCTTTCAGCAGTTGAACGATGTCGCGGTTGGCATCGAAGACATATTTTCCAGTGAGATTTGGCAGACCCGCCTCCTCAGTAAATCGCCCGTGATCGTCCACCGGAGAAAGAATTCCCAGATTGTTCGTTCTGCCCAACCAATAATCGTCTTCGCCATGACCGGGTGCGATGTGTACGAGTCCCGTGCCAGTCTCAGGCGTTACAAAGTCAGCGGCTAAGACTTTGCCCGTTCTGTTAAGGAACGGATGTCGATACGTCAGCTGCCTGAGTAATTGGCCACTAACACTCGTTCCATAACGCTTACCTGACTCATGAAATGAAATTGCTCCGATTATAGGGACCTCGTGAGCTGTTTGAGCGAGGATGTAGCTCTCACCTCCTCGTTCAACGATGAAATAATTCATACGCGGATTAAACGCGACCGCGAGATTCGCAGGCAGTGTCCAAGGGGTAGTTGTCCAAATCACTAGATTGATTGGCCTCTGGTAATCGAAGAGCCGCTCAGATTCCTCAGTCAGAGGGAACTTGACGTAAACAGCGGTGTCGTCGCGCTCTTGATATTCTACTTCGGCTTCCGCCAGCGCCGTCTGCGCGCCTGTGCTCCAGAAGACCGGCTTTTGCGCCCGATAAACCAAGCCTTCTTCGACGAAAACCGCAAACGCGCGCAGAATTTCCGCTTCGTATTTGGGATCCATTGTCAGATACGGATTTTCCCAATCGCCGAAGACTCCCAGTCGTTTGAACTGCTCGCGCTGGATGTTGATGAATTTTCGCGCAAACGCTTCGCACTTCTTGCGGACCTCCAACGGAGAGAGCGCGCGCGATTCCTTGACTACTTTGTATTCGATTGGAAGGCCGTGACAGTCCCAGCCAGGGACATACGGAGCGCGCTTGCCCAGCATCGTCTGCGATTTCACCACGAAATCCTTTAGAATTTTGTTAAGCGCAGTGCCCATGTGCACATCGCCGTTGGCGAATGGCGGGCCATCATGCAGAACAAATAGTTCCCGGCCCTTCCTCGAGTTCTGGATTTGCTGGTAAAGCCGCGTCTCCTCCCACTGTTTGAGCAACTCCGGCTCGCGCGCAGGAAGGTTTGCCTTCATCGGAAAATCTGTGCGCGGCAGGTTAAGAGTGTCTTTGTAGTTCTGGCTCATTAGAGGCAGGCGACGCTAACATTCGTGAACTGGCGAAGCAACGTGATCGCCCTCGGTGAGATCAAGCCAACAGGACAGAAACCGAGAAGTACCGAGACCGTCGCTACGCACGTTGTCGAACTGTGTTCGTTAGGCGAAAGTTGTTCGATGCCGAAGCTGGTTTTCCCGTACTTTGCAGTGTCGTTTTTGCTGATCCTCAGCGGATGCATGAAGAGCCCAGCCAAGGCAGACGTGGTCGACGCATGCAGTCTGCTCTCGAAAGAAGACGTGGAATCGATGCAGGCAGTCGGTGTGAACGAGACGAAGAGCAGCAAGAGCTCGAATGGAATGTTCCTGATATCGCAATGTTTTTACACAGCAGCTGAATCCAACAAGTCAGTGAATCTGGCTCTCATCCGAAACGACCCAACTCAGCGGAGTAAGCGTAGTCCAAAAGATTTTTGGAAGGAAAAGTTCGGCTCTTATGAGGGAGACCAGATGGAGCGCGACGAGAAATCCGAGAAGAACACCGCGGAAAAAGAAGAAGGACCTGCGCCAAAGAAAATCATCGGCCTAGGCGACGAAGCGTTTTGGGTGAGTAATCGATTCGGCGGCGTGCTTTATGTGTTAAAAGGCGATGCCTTCATGTCGATTGGCCTCGGCGGCACGGATGATGAGGATACCAAGCTCTCAAAGTCAAAGGCACTCGCCCAAAAGGCGCTCCAACGCCTGTAACGCCTTAAAAAAAATACTAAAGAGGCGACCACCGTTCTCCATTTTCCCGAATCTTAGAGCAGAATTTAACAAAGGTTCTGCCTATGAAAAGGATCTCCACTCCTTCTGTCACCGGGCGCGCCACTATCGGCGCGCTTTTTTTTGTAATCGGCGTCTTCCTGGCCGTGTTCGCTTTCTTCACGACGGGCTTACGCTCGGCGACGCCCAGCTCCGGCACACTCAACCCAACCGGCCCAGCCCTGAATTGGGCAGGGACGGCGGCTGGCGGCGGTTCGCTGGACGAAAGCACATGTGTTGAGGGCGTAAACTGCGATACCTTCACTCTGACTTTGTCTGGTACGCCAAGTAACTGGAGTGGCCTCAAAGCGCGCATTGTGATCAGTTGCGCCGACCCTTCCGGCCTGAGCGATTATGACGTCTATGTTCACAAGGGCAATAATTCAGGGCCAATCGTACCAGGTGGTACATCGGCCCACGGCGGAACGCCGCCGGAACTTGTTGACCTTGATCCGAGCAATCCGGACGTAGGCACCGGTCAGTTTTCTGTGCACGTGGTTTATTTTAGCGCCGCTGCTGGATTCCAGTATTCCGGAAGCGCCAGTGCGGTGTCGGCATCAGCAGGAACGGCGTTAGCTCCCTCGGCGCCCCCGGATCGCGGTCCGAAGATCGGATTTCAGAATTTCGAGGCGCCTAGGACTTTGGTGCAGGTTACTGACAGCAGTCAGGGGCCGACCGTGCACACCGTCGAATACATTGCACACGATGCGGGCGAACCCTCCGTCGGTGTCAATTGGAATTCACCAAACTCAGCGAGCGGTGTAACTAATTTCCAATCGGACCTTCAAACCCTCTTCATCAAGTTCGACGATGGCTGCCCCGCAAATGGTCAGAGCGCGACCTGGTATAACAGTGCCGCGCCAACGTCGCAGTTTGTTGATTCTGATCCCATCGGCTTCACGGATCGCCAGACTGGCCGCGTGTTTGCGGGAGAACTCACACTTACCAGCCCGACCTGCAAAGTTTCATTCACAGATACTGACGGTCTCGATCAACTAGGTCAGCCTTCCTACGCTGGGTGGTCGCCAAGTTCCGGACCGCTCGGCTCTGGCATTGATCATGAGACGATCGGCGGCGGGCCGTACCACGCGCCTGCTCCGCCTCACGGCCCGTATCCAAATGCAGTTTATTATTGCTCGCAAGACCTGGTAACGGCGTTTTGTTTGCGCAGCGATAACGGAGGCGCGACCTACGGCCCGCCAGTACCCACTTATACGACCCAATGCGGCGGATTGCATGGGCACGTTAAAGTCGCACCGGACGGAACAGTTTATCTTCCTAACAACAGTTGCGGCGGCACGGGCGCCGTGGTTGTTTCAGAAGATAATGGGTTAACATGGAATGTACGTCCCGTCCAAAACGCGAACAACCAGACGCGCGCTAATGCGAATCTCCAGGACCCGGCCGTAGCAGTCGATAACAACGGTCGAGTTTATTTCGCAATGTCCACCAGTACGGTGGCTGGCAGTGCTACCGGTGGCTCTAATGCAGTGGTGGCGACATCCACGGACCGCGGCGCGACGTGGCAGAACATCTATGACGTAGGCGCAGTTTACGGTCTGAAGAACATTGCTTTCCCCGCGGCAGTAGCAGCCGATGCCGGTCGCGCCGCAGTAGCCTTCTATGGCTCGACGATATCGGGGGACGAGTCGGCGAACAGCTTCAACGGTATCTGGCATCTTTACGTTGCCAGTACATTCGACGGAGGGCTCCATTGGACTACAACTGACGTCACACCAAAGGACCCAATCCAGCGGGGTTGCATCTGGATGCACGGCGGCGCCGATATTTGCCGGAACCTGCTCGACTTCTTCGACATGACCGTCGACAAGCAGGGACGGGTGCAGGTCGGCTACGTTGATGGATGCACTGACGGCGCCTGCGTTCAGGCAGCGCTTACGGCAAAAGGTAATGCTTACACGGCGAGAGGTGTAATTGCGCGGCAATCGAGCGGACGCCGGCTCCTTGCCAACTTTGATCCGCATAATCCCCTGCACGCGAGGTCGGCGCCGGGCATGCCGTTGGTGACTGTGCGCCGAGTCAACTCCGTCGTCCATCTCGCCTGGTCTGAGGCCGACACAGGAAATGCCAACATCAGCAGCTACCGCATCATGAGAGGCATAGCTAGCGGAACTGAAACGCTATTGAGGAACGTTTCCGGAAACACGACAACGTTTGACGATACTACCGCCACCGACCCCACCAAGACCTACTACTACAAAGTGGTGGCGGTAAATGGGTCCGGCATGTCATGCGGCAATAACGAAGTCGCCGCGCCATACACCGGCGATACCTGTAACGGCTTGATTGTCCAAAAGACACCGCCGGGCCACCCGGAACAGCCACTGCAAGGACTGGCACCTGCTTCGCTTGCTATCGACTGGGTCGCCGTCGCTGAGCCGCAGGGGACAAGTAACCTCATGTTCAAGATGAAGGTGACCAGTCTGGCAAGTATGCCGCCGAGCAGCAGGTGGAGAGTAGTTTGGAACTCGTATGCTGCTCAAGCGTACGATCCGGCAGCCGAGCAGTTCTACGTCGGCATGAGGACGGACCAAAACGGAGCAGTAACGTTTGATTATGGCACTATCGCTACTCAGGTGGTCGGTCTGGTCATTGGTATTCCGACTGAAACTTCTATCGGGCCACTGCCCGGAAGCAGCTTCAACGCGGACGGAACGATAACACTGATCGTACCAAAATCGGTAATTGGCAGCCCGGTTCCGGGTGATCTGCTCGGAGCTATTAACGGAAGGACGTTCACCGCCGACACACCCGAAACTCAAAACTTGGAGCGCTCAACTCTTCTGGTAGATCACACGTTTGTTAAAGGACAACGCGACAACGGGCATCCGGCAGCCACGTACACTGTTGTAGGCAACGTATCTTGCGGACCATGATGTTTTGAGGCACTGGCGCATGCATGCCATTTCGGTAGGAGGCAGCATGCGCCAGGTGTAGCTGGTCTCATCTTCAAGTAGTTCGATTAATTTGAGCTACTATGAAGCGCATCATGAATGCGCGATGAGTAATTGCGCGAAACGCCAGACTTCGTGAAACGTGTTGTAGAGCGGGGTAGGGGCGACGCGGATGACGTTTGGTTCCCGGAAGTCGCATTTCACATCCGCAGCGATAAGCTCGTTGTGCAATTTCTTCGGATCCTCGTGCGCCAGGATCGACAACTGACAACCGCGCTCGTGCGGCGACTTCGGTGTGATAACTGTAAATCGTTTCGAGGCGTTCTGATTCAGAAGAAATTCGAGATAGCTGGTAAGTCTAATTGATTTCCCGCGCAGCGCGTCCATCCCGCCGGCCTCATCGAAGATCGCAAGTGATGCGCGCAACGGCGCCATTGAGAAAATCGGCGGGTTGCTGATCTGCCATCCATCAGCCGAAGGAACTGGGATGAAG
>QHNR01000118.1 GCA_003218475.1 Verrucomicrobiota bacterium
AAGCAGTCTAAGGACCCGGCTCCGTTCCCGTTCGAGAGGTCGCCGATGCGGATCGTATCGCTTTCGTCGGCGGCGAGGGTACCAACGAAGTCGCCGAGGTAAGTGTTATTGAAGCCATCGACCACGTTTGGTCCTGCCCCTGTACCCACGGCTGTGTTCTCACTGCCACCATCGTTATTGAAGAGCGCCGCACCGCCAACTGCCACGTTGTTGTTCGCAGTGCCGGCTAAGCTGAAGTCATTGAACGCGAGCGCGACATCACCAATGGCGGTGTTTTCAGCGGGAGTGGTATTGAAGAAAAGCGCGGAGTTGCCAAAAGCGTTGTTGCCGAATCCGTCATTGTTACTAACGAGCGCAAAGGCGCCGACAGCGTCGTTGAAGAAGCCATCACCGTTAGAAAAGAGCGCCTGAGCGCCAACTGCCGTGTTGCCGTTTGCAGCGCCGAATCCGGAGACGTCATTAAATCGGAGCGCGAGGGACCCCACGGCGGTGTTTGAAGCCGCATCAGTGTTCTCTCTGAGCGCCCGCCAGCCAACTGCCGTGTTGTTGTTGGCAAAGGCGTCGGCAAAGAAGTCATTAAAAAACAGCGCCTCGGCACCCACGGCGGTGTTATTAAAGGAATCAACATTGGACGTAAGCGCGGAATCGCCAAAAGCGCTGTTGTGGGTTCCGTCGCTGTTGTCGAAAAGCGCGAAAGAGCCAAAAGCGTTGTTGCCGTTGGCAACTCCGCCGCCGGACTCGTCATTATGATAGAGCGCAAACCTGCCGACAGCATTGTTGTCGGCGGCGGCGGTGTTGAAGACGAGCGCATTAGTGCCAACTGCCGTGTTGCCACTGCCGCTGAGGTTCAGGATCATCGCTGCAGTGCCAAGTGCGGTATTTTGGCCCGACCCGACACCGCTGTCGAGGGCCAGCGTTCCAGCACCAACACTGGTGTTGAAGCTGGCGTCACCGGCTAAAAAGTTGGAATACCAACCAACTGCTGTGTCTCCTATGCCGCCAGTGAGCTGATGAAGGGCGTTGCACCCTTCCGCCGTCGTGAACGCAGGATAGCACCCGTCCGGGTTCCCGGGTATCTCCGGGGGTAATGCTGCTTGCATTTTTGGTAAGAACGCAAAGCAGACCAGAACAAGCGGGATGAGAAGGAACCCGCGCCGTAAAGGCAGCGAGCGAGCCGGATCTCGTCCGCTTGAAACTAACGTTTTAAGTTCAATCAATGAATACATGGAATGTGTTCTTTCTCTTTCCCGGTGGGGTTTGTTTTGGTTTCTGGGTTACTGGGCTCCCAACAGACAAAGAACCTACCGGGTAAAAATCCTTTGTCTGTTTTAGAGCCATCCGCGTTGATACTGAATTTCAGCCATTAATGTCAATACTTTTTTTAAAATTCTTTCAGGGAAAGAGCAGGTTTCTGCCAAGCGTTGAGTATGGGTGCGGATTGCTGTTTGCCTTGATAAAGGTGTTCCGGTAGCCTCAGAGGCATAGCACGTTCTGGTCTGGGTAAAGGTCTTGGCGCGTTGATTGGCACCCCTTCCATCGCCGCAGTTCGGCAGTCAGCGAGCGCCCTCATTAAAAACGAAACAGCCGCCGCGCGGTTTCGCGCGGCGGCTGCCGTTAGAACTGTATCCAGGAGACGTTGACTTCTCTACAGCGCTCCCGGTAACAGTTTTATCGATTTTCTACCACCCGGGGCGCCGGCTTGATCATCTCAACCTGGGCGCTCACTTTTTGGATTTGGGCGGCCTGCTCTCTGAGCTGGGCTGTGAAAGTCTCTGCCTGCTCTTTGAGCTGGGCTGTGAGAGTCTCTATTTGTTTCTCTTGCTGCGCGACCGTTGCTTCCAACTTCTCAACTTTGTCATTCATGGCTTGGAATTGGGGGCGGTTGGGGGCTAGCGGCGGTGCGCTACGAGGTTGCGGTGCGCTATGAGGCACAGGTGCCTGAGGCGCAGTTCCGTTAAAACCCGGATTGCCCGGGTTGTTCGGGTTGTTCGGGTTAAGACAATCGACGCCAAGATGGCCGTCGATCCTTATAGTAACTTGACAAACGGTGACGCCGTTCCAAGCCTGGCCGTTGTTGCGGATACCACCGATGAAGCACTGCCCCGCGCCAGCGAGCCCCCCCTCTGTAAACACGCTGCCGATGCGTGTAACCTGGCTTTCGTCCGGGACGGCAAAACCGTCGAGGTCAAGCGTGCCAGCGGTATCGCCGAGGTAAATGTTCTCGCCGCTAGCGACCAAGTTTTGTCCTGCGTTGAAACCCACGGCTGTGTTAAAAAGAGCGTCGGCATTGTTCAGTGCTGCGTCACCCATCGCTACGTTGAAAGAGCCACCGACGTTGTGAAGCAGCGCGGCAGTACCCATGGCCTCGTTTTGAACGCCACTTACGTTGGCAACGAGCGCCGAAACGCCGACGGCGTTGTTATCACTGCCATCAACGTTAGCAAAGAGCGCCAAAACGCCAACTGCGTTGTTATCGAAGGCAGCACCGGATCCATCCGAGTCATTATTCGCGAGCGCGGCATCACCAATGGCGGTGTTTAAAGAGGCGACTTGGTTAGAGAAAAGCGCGACATCACCAATGGCGGTGTTATTAGAGCCGGTAGTGTTAGAGACAAGCGCGGCGTTGCCAAAAGCGTTGTTGCTGAATCCGTCAGTGTTACTAGTGAGCGCAAAGGCGCCCACAGCATCGTTGAAGAAGCCAAATGGGAAGCCGTTTGCGAAGAAGTCATTAAACAAGAGCGCGCCACCACCCACGGCCGTGTTGCCGCCGGCGATAACGTTATTCCTCAGCGCGCCAGACCCCGTGGCAGTGTTTCCGATCCCATCAACGTTAAACTGAAGCGCTGCAAAGCCAACTGCCGTTTCATCGAGGGCCACGTTGTTTCCCAAGGAGTCATTATTCTGGAGTGCGAAGGACCCCACGGCGGTGTTTCGAGCGGCATCAATGTTCGACTCCATCGCTTCCCAGCCAACTGCCGTGTTGTTGCTGGCAGTGTTGTTTCCGGTGGAGTCATTACTCTCGAGCGCCTCGGAACCCACGGCGGTGTTATTACGGGCTTCAGTGTTCGATTCAAGCGCAAAAGAACCAACTGCCGTGTTGTGGATAGCATTGCCGGCTCCGCTCGAGTCATTATTATAGAGCACAAAGTTGCCGACACCAGTGTTGTCGCTGGCGACGGTGTTGAAGACGAGCGCATTAGTTCCAACGGCCGTGTTGCCACTGCCGCTGAGGTTGAGGATCATCGCTGCAGTGCCAACTGCGGTATTTTGGCCCGCCCCGGCACCGCTGTCGAGGGCCAGCGTTCCAGCACCAACACTGGTGTTGAAGCTGGCGTCACCGGCTAAAAAGTTGGAATACCAACCAACTGCTGTGTTTCCTATGCCGCCGAAGAGCTGATGAAGGGCGTTGCACCCTTCCGCTGTGGTGAACGCGGGATAGCACCCGTCCGGGTTCCCGGGTATTTCCGGGGGTAATCCTGCCTGCATTTGTGGCAAAAACGCAAAGCACACCAGAATGAGCGGGATGAGAAGGAACCCGCGCCGTAAAGGCAGCGAGGGAGCCGGATCTCGTCCGCCTGAAACTAACGTTTTAAGTTCAATCAATGAATACATGGAATGTGTTCTTTCTCTTTCCCGGTGGGGTTTGTTTTGTTCTTTTGGGTTACTGGGATCCGAACAGACAAAGAACCTACCGGGTAAAAATCCTTTTTCTGTTTTGGAGCCATCCGCGTTGATACTGAATTTCAGCTTTTAGTGTCAATACTTTTTTTAGATTCTTTTTCCAGGGGGGAGAGGCAGCGCCCTGCTAAGCGTTGATGTGCTCTGCGCGGATTGCTGTTTGCCTTGATAAAGGTGTTCCGGTAGCCTCACACGCATGGCACGTTCTGGTCTGGGTAAAGGTCTTGGCGCGCTGATTGGCACGCCTTCTACCGTCGCGAGTACGGAAGTGGCCGAGCCGGGCGAGAGAGTGCACCAAATTAGCTTGGCAAGCGTTGTCCCGAGCGCGCTGCAGCCGCGGAAGGATTTTGGACGCGAAGCGTTGCAGGAACTGATCGATTCGATTCGGCAGCACGGCATCATTCAACCGCTCATCGTCCGCCTCGCCACGGCGAGTGTCGCCGCGGCGACCGGACACCTGGGTGCGCGATTTGAACTTATCGCAGGCGAGCGCCGGTGGCGCGCGGCACAGGAAATCGGCCTTGCGACCGTGCCGGCGATCGTTCGCACCGCGAGCGACCTGGAGGTGCTCGAGTTATCGTTGATTGAAAATTTGCAGCGCACCGACCTGAACCCAATCGAAGAAGCTCAGGGCTACGCCAGGTTAGCTAATGAATTTGGAATGCGGCAGGAGGACATCGCGCTCAAAGTAGGGCGTAGCCGGGCGGCGGTGGCGAACGCGCTTCGGCTTTTGGATCTGCATCCTCAGGTGCAAGTCTGGCTAATTCAGAATTTGCTTTCAGTCGGTCACGCAAAAGTGCTGCTGGCACTAAAAGCTCCCGAGGAACAACTACTGGCTGCGGAAACAGTTTTGCGACGCAATGCCACAGTGCGTTCCACGGAGCGCCTGGTCGCCCGCCAACTCGGGATTGGACGGTCACGGCGAAGATCTCGACGAGTGGCGTCCGAATTGAGCGCGGCGGGCACGGCAGTGGAAGACTTGCAGAATCGGCTACAACAACATCTGGCGACGCACGTCGCGATTCACCACGGAGACAAACGCGGACGGATTGAAATTGAGTACTACGGAACGGACGATCTACAGCGGATCGTTGCTGCTCTTGGACTGCCAGAGACGGAATAATGGAGTATTGGGTAATGGAGTGGTGAGAGCGCCCCAACCATTACTCCATTACTCCGTTACTCCATTACTCCTGATTGTCTTTGCCTTAATCGTTTGTGCGAACGCGTCACGCGCGGCGGAGGCCCCAAAGATTTGGGAGGAATTCTCCGGCGAGAACGCCTTTGCTCATGTTCAACGGCTCGTTGACCTCGGGCCGCGCCCGAGTGGATCCAAGGCCATCGAAAAATCCAGAGATTACCTTGAGGATCAACTTCGCCGCGCGGGCTGGCAGGTAACGCGTCAAGCATTCAGTGACGACACTCCGCGGGGCAAAATCCAGTTCGTAAACCTGATTGCTCAATTTTCCGGCGAGAAGAAGGCAGCATCCCCGTCGTTTTTATTGTGTTCGCATTACGACACAAAAATGTTCGACGCCATTCGGTTTGTCGGAGCCAACGACAGTGGTTCCAGCACGGGCCTGCTCTTGGAATTAGCCCGGGTAATCGGGCAGCATCCGAATTTGGCCAGGAAAACTGAACTGGTCTTTTTTGATGGCGAAGAAGCCTTCGTGCAGTTTTCTGAGGCGGATGGTTTGTACGGAAGCCGCTATTTTGCCAAACAACTTCAAAACGGCGGCGCGAAACAACCTGCCCGCAGTGCTACGCATAGCGTTGCAGGCGGGTTTCGTGCCGGGATCCTATTCGACATGGTCGGTGACCGGTCTCTCGATATCACGTTGCCCGCAGATTCGCCTCCCGAAATGGCACGAGATATTTTTGCCGCGGCGGAGGCGCTCAAGTTGCGCGGTTACTTCACCTACCTGGACCGGGGGATGACAGATGATCACACACCGCTGAACGCGATCGGGGTTCCAACGATCGACATCATTGATTTTGATTTTCCCTGGTGGCATACGGCCGATGACACAATTGATAAGATCAGCGCGCCGAGTCTCCAGATCGTCGGCTCCGTCGCTTTGTATTATCTTTCTGAATTCGCGCTAAAATGAATGAGTAGGCTGTACGAGCGACGAAATCTGAACGAGCGCCGTAGGCGCGGCATATCTATAGCACTCGCATTCGAATTCGATTGAGCTCCGTTAGGAGCGGCATGTGAGGCTGCCAAATGGCCAACACGTACACACAAATTTATCTGCATGTTGTCTTCGCGGTCTCGGGCCGCGCATGCGTGATCTCGTCGCTGCGCCGTGAAGAGTTGCAGAAATACATCATCGGGATCGTTACGCGAAAAGGCCAGAAACTAATTGCGATCTACTGCATGCCAGATCATACACATATTCTGCTCGGTCTGAAACCCAGCATCGCTCCCTCAGATTTGATCGGCGACATCAAGACCGGTTCGACCAATCACATCAGCGAGCAGAAATGGATCGGATGCAGGTTCTCCTGGCAGGAAGGCTTTGGCGCGTTTTCCGTTTCGCATTCGCATGTGAATCGCGTGGCCAACTACATTCGCAACCAAGACGTGCATCATCGCCAGAAATCATTTCAACAAGAATATATCGAATTTCTGGAGCGGCATCGCGTCCCGTTCGATCAACGCTATGTTTTCGAACCCGTAGAATGAATTGGACATGTTGAAACATGTCGCTCCTACGGAGCTTTGGCATGGCCGCGGCTGGGGCTATAGATATGGCGCTCCTAACGGAACTTTTCATCTGCGAATGACGAATTAGCGACGAAGTGCACATGGCGAGTGGACAAAGCAATCTCCAAATTCTGGGACCAGAGAGCCAATTCCTCGGCGTTCGCCATTTGTTATCCATTCGGATTTCGACATTCGTGCTTCGCAATTTTGCTGATATTTCGGCATTGCCTGTTGCCATCTTTCCCGGCAGTCTGATCGTGAATTGCTGCCTAAATCGCACGCCTCAAATCTATGTTCCATCCAACGCATAAGAACATTGGTGTGATCGGCCTTGGGATTATCGGTCGCGGGGTGACCGAAAATCTCCGCCGCAAAGGGTTTCCTGTTTTCGTTTGGAATCGGTCGCCACGCTTTGTTCCAAATTTTGTCGGTTCAGTTGGAGAACTGGCAGGGCTTTGCAATTACATCCAGATCTTTGTTTCCGACGATGAAGCTCTGCTGCACATTGTCGAGCAGTTAAGCAAAAAGCTCTCGCCGCGTCATCTGGTCCTTGCGCATTCAACCGTCGCTCCGGATTCGATGCGTTCTGCGGCGGAAATTGTCGAACGTCGTGGAGCACGGTTTGTCGAGGCGTCGTTTACTGGAAGCAAACCCGCTGCCGAAAAAGGCGAACTAGTTTATTATGTCGGCGGAACCGATACAGCATTGCGGGAAGCGCGTCCCATTCTTGAGGCCAGCAGCAAAGAGATCATCCACATCGGAGCGATTGGCCAGGCGAGCGCCATCAAGATCGCGACGAACATGATCACTGCTGCAAGCGTGCAGGCGGCGGCGGAGGCGCTGGCATTAGTCCAAGCATTCGGGGTGCCGCTCGAGAAATTTGTCGAGGCGATGCGCGCCAATGCCAGTTACTCTGGAACTTTGGCGATGAAGCTGCCCAAAATTCTCGAGGGCGATTTTGAGCCGCAATTTTCTGTTAAACACATGCTGAAAGACATGCACCTCGCCAGTCAGATTGCTTTGTCGCATTATCTCGACCTCGGAGTGACTGCTGCTGCGCGCCACCAGCTGCTCGAGCAAATGCAGTGGGGTCACGGGGACGACGACTATTCGTCCGTTGCGCGCAAATACCTGCACGAGCCCGCGCCAGCATTTTACGAGGAGCCGCAAGCGGAAGAGCAGGGTCAGGAAGTCAGTGTCGGTGAACCGAGTATTGGGTCAGCAGTACCCGAGGGGGAAAAGCTCGGACCAGAAAATGCGGATGTGGCGGGTTCGCAGCAGCCTTTGCTCGCTAGCGCTGCGGCTGACGCAACGACCCCATTGCGCCGTGGCTTTCTCAAACAGTTGTTGAGCCGATTCTCGTCTGGACAAGAATGACGCAGCCGTCCCACGCCGGGCAGGCCAGCTTTCTCGATCTCTCAGCGCGCGCAAAGTTTCGCATCACCGGGACGGACCGGTTTCGGTTCGTCAACGGCCAAATCACAAACGATTTGCGCAAGGGCAGCGAAACCGCTGCGATCGAGGCGTGCGTGCTCAATGCCAAAGGCAAAATGGCCGCGCACATTTTCGTTTGCGCACTTGAAGAATGCTTTTTAGTGGATGCCCATCCGATTCTTGGGGAGAAACTCCGCACCAGATTGGAGCGCTATATCATTGCGGACGACGTTCAAATTGAGGACGTCACCGATCAATTCTCGCTGTTTCACGTTCTTTCAGGGGAATCGCCAACGCCAGACCATGGCAGGATTGTTTCTGTGCGTCGTTTTGCGAAGCCAGGTTGGGACATATGGAGCGACGCCACGAGCCACGACGCTGTGTGGCAGCAATTGTCCTCGGCATTTGCCTTTCTCGATTCGGGCGCAGCGGAGGTGATGCGAATCGAGCAGGGGATTCCCCGCTGGAGTTGCGAACTGACGGAGGAAATTATTCCAATTGAAGCCAATCTGGAGCAAGGCACGATCGATTACCAAAAAGGCTGCTACATTGGCCAGGAAGTGATCTCCCGAATGAAAATGTCGGGACAAACGAACAAGCGGTTGTGCGGCTTGATTTCGCTGGATGATGTCCCGCTTCAGCCGGGAATGAAACTTGCCGCTCCTTCAACGGCGGGGAAAGAAGTCGGCTGGATTACGAGCGCAACGCGCAGCGAACGATTGGGTAAAGAAATCGCACTCGGATATGTAAAGCGCGGCTTCAACAACGTCGGCACCAGGTTAGATGTGGTCGTGCCGGCAGATTCCGGCACGCAAAAGCCCGACGCAATCTCAATCGAAGTGGTTCCGCTTCCGTTTCTCTGAAGCTCTAACGAGAAGAAAAAATCATCAGCCGCGCATCTCAGGCCTGCGAAATCTTTCGCGTGCGATATCCACTTCTGGGCTTGACGCATTGGCGAAGTTTTGACGTGATCGGATGGCGCTACGCAATTCTCGATCCACATGACTGCCGAAATTTGTTTTGCCCTCGCGCACCGCATTTATAGAATCCGTTACCCCTCGGGCGAACGATTAACCTTAACCCTTTGCAGCGTCTGAACCCGAAAGTTCCTGAGCTCAGTTTCGTTTCATTGGCAGCGTGGCGACGCGCGTCCGTCAGTCCGTCTGCCGATAAATAATCATGGCGAATTTTTTTCCACGCTGGACGAATTGGGTGCCGATCAAGCTTGTCGTCTGCGGCATCGTGCTCGTGTCTGGGTTAACCGGAGCCACGTGGTATTACGTCACGCCGAAATATACCAAGGTGCGCTACCAACCGATCCAACCGGTGCCGTTTCCGCATGACATTCACGTTACACAGCTTGGAATGGATTGCCGGTATTGTCATAGCTTCGTGGAATTCGCTGCGCAGTCGAATGTACCGAACACGCAGGTCTGCATGAACTGCCACACACAGGTGCAAAAGGATAATCCAAAACTGGAGCCGGTGCGCGCGAGCTGGAAGACAGGCGATCCGATAGACTGGGTGTGGATCCATCGCACGGTCGATTACGTTTATTATAATCACGCAGCGCATGTGAACAGGGGCATCAGTTGTTTCAGTTGCCACGGTCCGGTCAATCACATGTCAGTGGTTTATCAGGCCAAGCCGCACAGCATGGGCTGGTGCCTCGAATGTCACCGGCACCCTGAAAACTTTCTGCGACCTGAAGATCAGGTTTTCAATCTTGATTGGAAACCGGATGATGTGAAACCGGTGGAGTTTGTCGCGAAATACGGAAAACCACAGGGCGTGACCGAAGATTGGTCGAAGAGAAAGACGCTAAGCCAAACTGAGATCGGCGAGACGCTGAAGGAGCGCTGGAATATTACGCCGCCGCAAAATTGTCAGGGGTGCCATCGATGAAACGTGTCTTCCACCATCCGCCGGAGCCAGTAAACGGAAAGCATTACTGGCGAGGGCTCGGGGAGTTGAACGATACGCCGGAATTTCGTCAATGGTTGGAGCGTGAATTTCCCCAGGGCGCAGCAGAACTGAACGGCGACGAATGGTCCCGGCGCGACTTTTTGAAATTGATGGGGGCGTCAATGGCGCTGGCGGGAATTGGCCTGACAAGCTGTCGACGCCCGGAAATGCATCTGGTTCCGTTCACGAAGAGCGTCGAATGGACGATACCCGGAAAATTTCTCTACTACGCCACGGCGATGCCACGACGGACCGGAGCAATTCCGCTAATCGCGACGACCGTGGACGGGCGCCCGATCAAATTGGAAGGTAACCCATTGCATCCGGCGAGCGGGGGCACGACCGACACATTTGTTCAGGCGTCGATTCTCGATCTATACGATACGTCGCGCTCGCAACGCTTCGTCCACAAAGGGAAAACGAGCAATCGCGCCGAGTTCGACACGTATATTGGAACGCTTCGCACTGCCGTTAATAATCAGCACGGAGACGGTCTTGCCTTCCTGGTCGGGGAAACGCATTCACCTACACGCGAACGATTGCGCGCTGAACTGGAAAAAACTTTTCCGAGTATGCGCTGGTGCGTTTACGAACCGCTCCTGAGTCATGAGCAAGCAACTGCTACGCAAAACGCGTTCGGAGCCGGTGCGCGGCTGATTCCGAAATTGGATCGTGCGGATGTAATTCTTGCTTTAGACAGCGACTTTCTCGATTGCGGACAGGGCGATCTCGAATCAGTGCGCGCATTCACTTCGCGGCGAAGGGTGAATTCTTCGAAAGACAGTATGAACCGGCTGTATGTGGTCGAGAATCACTTCACGCTCACCGGCGCAATGGCGGACCATCGGCTCCGTTGTCCCGCGAGCCAAATCGCCGCGTTCACGCATGCGCTTGCGCAAAAGATTCTCAGCGGCACAAACGATGCCGGCCTGGGTGCAGTGGTCGGAAACGTACAAACTCCGGCAGGTGGATCGACGTTCGATGAGCAATGGCTCAGCGAGGCGGCGAATGATCTTCTCGCGAAACCGGGCGCAAGTTTGGTGCTGACCGGTCCCAGTCAGCCGCTCGCAGTACAATTACTGGTTTACGCGATCAACGCTGCGCTGAAAAATGTCGGGCAGACATTGGTAGTCCGGCAGGTTTCGCAGAACCCGCGCACCATCGACATCTCACAACTTGCCTCGGATATAAACGATGGGCACGTCAAGCGACTGTTCATTCTCGGCGGTGATCCGGTTTACAATGCAAAGCGCGGTCTGGCGCGGGATCGGCAGACTAACCTGCCGCTTGACTGGGCTGATCTGCAAAAAAAGGTGCCCGAAATTGTGCGACTCGGTTATCACGATGATGCGACATCGGCGCTCAGTCATTGGCACGTTCCGCTAGCGCATTACTTGGAATCGTGGGGAGACGCGCTCACATCTGGCGGCGATTACTTGTCGATCCAACCAATGATCCTGCCGCTCTTCGGCGGACTTTCGGAGATTGAACTGCTCAATGCACTGCTCGGTGGCCCAAAAGCAGAAGGGCCCGAACTCGTGCAAAAAACTTTCCGCGCGACTAATCCGCCCGGTGATTTTCAAACTGCGTGGTCGCGTTTCCTTCACGACGGCTTTGCTTCGAATGTTCAGCCGCGTAATCAGACTTCCTCATTCAATGCGAACGCCGCTGGATCTTTAGGCCAAAGCTCGTGGACGCTTCCATCAGCGCCGACGTCAGATTCACCGGAGATTGTGCTGACAGCCAGTTATGAAATGGACGACGGCCGCTACGCCAACAACGGCTGGCTGCAGGAATTACCCGATCCAATCACGAAACTCACGTGGGACAATGCCGCTCTCATGAGTCCGGCTTTTGCGAAGGCGCTCGGAGTGTATACGGGCGACCTTGTGCAAATTACAATCACAGAAAAAGGAACTGCTGCGGAACCCGTCAAACGCGAACTGGTCATCGCGGCGCTCGTGTCGCCGGGTCATGCTGACAATTCGATCACAGTTCCACTGGGTTACGGCCGAAAGATGCCAGAGTTCTACGAACTGCCGTATGCGGGCGGAGCGCTGAAGGAAAGACCGGGAATCGCGGAGCAGTCCGGCTTCAACGGCTACTTTCTGCGCACAGCGGCAAATCCGTATTTCGCCGTCGCCGGTGGGAAGGGAATTGAGAGTGTGAAAGTGACCAAAGTCGGTCGCACTTATCCGTTCTCGATCATGCAGGAACAATTCAGCATTGAAGGGCGCGGTCTGGTTAGGGAAGCAACGCTGGAAGTCTATCGCGCAAATAGCGAGTTCGCGAAGAAGGTTCCGGGCGAAGAGGAACTACCGCACCAGCCGCCGAGTATTTACTCGCATCCGCCACTAGACGCACCGCAGCAGTGGGGAATGTCTATCGACCTGAATGTCTGCACCGGGTGCAGCGCGTGTGTCATCGCCTGTCAGGCCGAGAACAACGTCCCTGTCGTGGGTAAGTTACAAGTGGCGCATGGCCGCATCATGCACTGGCTTCGCATCGACCGCTATTACGCCAGCCGGAAACCATACAACCAAGACCGTGGTGATTGGCCGGAGAACCCGGAAGTGGTCCATCAACCGATGCCCTGCCAGCATTGCGAAAACGCGCCGTGCGAGACCGTTTGCCCCGTGAACGCGACGGTCCACAGCGAGGACGGTCTCAACGTCATGGCTTACAATCGCTGCGTCGGCACGCGCTATTGCTCCAACAACTGTCCCTTCAAGGTACGCCGGTTCAATTACTTCGATTACAATCAGCGACCGGTCGGCAAGAGAAAGGTCGTCGGCGCGTTGAACATTTACGAAGAATATTTCGCGCCGCTCACGACTAAAGGCGCTCCGGACATCATCAAGATGCAGAAAAATCCCAACGTCACCGTGCGCATGCGCGGTGTGATGGAGAAATGCACCTTCTGCGTGCAGCGTATCGAGGAAGCAAAGATTGCGGCACACGCCCGTGCAGGCGCGTCTGCGGACACGCGGATCCCGCGCGACTCGTTTACCACAGCATGTGCACAAGCCTGCCCCACCGGGGCGATTGTTTTTGGCGACATCAAAGATTCAGAAAGCCGCGTTTCAAAAATGAAAGGGCAGGACCGCAATTATCGGTTGCTTGATTATTTGAACGTCGTTGCGCGAACCAGTTATCTCGCGCGTATTCGCAATCCAAATCCGAAGATGCCAGACGCAAAGGACATCGGCGTCGCAAGCTTGGTGGAGAAGGTACCGGAATGAGAATGGAGGAACAAATTGTGAGGTGGCCGAGGACAGCTTTGACGGGGAGCGCAGGCATTCTGCCCGTCACCGCTGGCATGTTGCCAGCGACTCTCACCAAAAGCGGTGTCGGAGCCTTCAGGCAACGCAAAGCCACTCGAACGATTAAGCTGGTCGAAACTGTCCGGCAACATGCCGGACAGAGCGGGCAACATGGCGGCGCTCCCCACTCCGCACTCCGCACTCCGCAATCCGCAATTTAGTAATGGACGCAGCACCAACAGCACCGGAAGTCGAAGAAGCGGAGCGAGAGATCGCGCACGTGCCGCTTGTTCTGAACCGGCGCAATTTCAGTTGGCTGACAGAGCGAATTTCCGGTGTCGTGGAACAACCAGCCCCGCGCTGGTGGTGGGTGGCGTTCACCATCACCGCGAGTGCCGCAACGTTCGGTCTCTTTTGTCTTGGCTATCAAATTTCCACGGGTGTCGGCACCTGGGGAAACAACATCCCGGTTGGCTGGGCCTGGGACATCACCAACTTCGTTTTTTGGATCGGTATCGGACACGCGGGCACATTGATCTCCGCCATCTTGTTTTTACTCCGGCAGAAATGGCGTACTTCGATCAACCGCTCCGCGGAGGCGATGACGCTCTTTGCCGTCATTTGCGCCGCGATTTTCCCTGGAGTCCATGTGGGGCGTGTCTGGATGGCGTGGTATCTGGCGCCGATCCCAAACAACTGGGCGATTTGGCCAAACTTCCGCAGCGCGCTGATGTGGGACGTGTTTGCGGTTTCCACGTACTTCACGGTGTCAGTCCTATTTTGGTACACCGGTTTGGTCCCCGATCTGGCGACGTTGCGCGATCGAGCTAGGACAAAAATCAGAAAGTTTCTCTTCGGAATTTTCGCCCTTGGCTGGCGCGGTTCGAACCGGCACTGGCGCCATTACGAAATGGCTTACCTGCTCCTGGCCGGTCTCTCGACCCCGCTCGTTCTCTCCGTGCACAGCGTTGTGTCTTTCGATTTCGCTACGTCGGTCTTGCCCACCTGGCATAGCACGATTTTCCCGCCGTACTTTGTCGCGGGCGCGATCTTTGGCGGCTTTGCGATGGTGCTGACCTTGCTGATTCCAGCGCGCGCGATGTTCAAGCTGTACGATGTCATTACGCCGCAGCACATCGACAAAATGGCAAAAATCATTCTGCTAACGGGTTCATTTGTCGGCTACGCCTACACAATGGAATTTTTCGTGGCGTGGTATAGCGGCAATTACTACGAGCGGTTCGCGTTTTGGAACCGCGTGTTTGGTCCTTACTGGTGGTACTGGTGGTTCGGCATGCTTTTCTGCAATTGCCTCTCACCGCAACTTTTTTGGTTTAGATGGTGCCGCCGCAACATCCTTGTCGTGTTTTTCGTGGCCATGTGCGTCAACGCCGGGATGTGGTTCGAGCGCTTTATCATTATCGCCGGCGGATTGCACCGGGATTTTCTTCCATCCTCGTGGCGCCTGTTTATCCCGACGTGGGTCGACATCTGGACATACATTGGGACGCTCGGAATTTTCACTTCGCTGTTCCTGCTTTTCATCCGATTCCTGCCGATGATCGCGATGTCGGAAGTGAAGACCGCCGTGCCT
>QHNR01000119.1 GCA_003218475.1 Verrucomicrobiota bacterium
CAAGAATATGCGCAGTTTACGCCCGCGCGGGGTTCCCGCAATCGCCTTGAATAGCTAGGGATGACGACACTCGAGACTATTCAGTTTTGATAAAGCTGATTTCACCGCTGCGCTCGAGCTGCGTAACCTTAATTTAGAAAGGTCATCGGTTTCGCTTCGAGTCCCATATCTTCTTGGAGATCATGCTCCGAAATATGGTTGCAGTATGTTTTTGCGCCGCAGCCTGCCATGCTCATTCCAAGCAACGGTTGAAGCAATTGTGAGAACTGTTCAATGAGCTCAACCTTCCATACGGGTAAAACGTCCAAGCACGTGTAGGATCCGTCCCCAAACCGGTCTAACGATGAAATGCAGTGGGAACGTACGCGAACAGGGCGAGTGTCAGTGACGGCGCTTCCGCGTGCGAGCTGCTTTCTTCGCGGCCGCCGAGCGCGATCGTGCAGAGCGTTGCCTTGCGACGCGCTTGGCGTGTCTCGACAACGCTCGCTTGGACGCTGACCGGCGGCTCTCGCGCTTGAGCGCACGTTTCGTCGCGCGGGAGCGCTTTCGCGAAGGCTTTTTGCGACTCCCGGTGCGGCCCCTTGCAAGATCGCGCTTCGCCTGACGTTTTGTTCGTCGTCTGCCGCGCTTAGGCGGCGGCAACTTCACTCCGGCCCGACGGGCTTTGGAGAGGCCAATGGCGATCGCCTGCTCTGGCGAGCGGGCGCCGTGTTCGCCTTCGCGGATGTGTTCCATTTCTTCGCGCACAAACTCGCCCGCCTGAGTAGAAGGCGATTTGCCTTCACGCTCGTCTTCGCGCGCGCGTTCGATTGCTTCTTCTGGCATAACAGAAATGTTTCGCCTCTAGCGAACCGTTTGGACGTGAAAGATTGCATTAAACGGCAACAATCGCTTTTGGTGCGAGAGCGGGAGCTGATAAAAACATTGCCAGTTCGGGATGGGCGAAGTTAATTTCGGCCCATGCGCACAATTCTAATAATTGTCTTGCTCCTCCTTTTGCTCGGCGCACTCCCAACATGGCCGTACAGCTCAGGCTGGGGCTACTATCCAAGCGGCGGACTGGGACTCATCCTTTTGATCGTGCTGATTCTGTTGCTGATGGGGCGCATCTAACGACCCAAATCTCGAACTGCTTCGACCCATTTGGGTCGAAGCAGCTCTTCTTCGCAGCGTCGCGCAGATCACGCCTTACTGAGCGAAACGGCCCCTTTGTACACGGCTGAAGTGCACATGCGGAGCGAACAATCTTTCGCGTCGTGAAAGGATTGGACTCATACTTAAACGATCATCTCGCCGGCTCTGTTAGCGCGCTGCAGATGATTGCCCACTGGGCGCATGTCCAGAAAGGCAAGCCACTCGGCGGCTTCTTTGCGGAAATCAAAACGGAGATCGAAGCAGATCAGGATACATTGCATGATGTGATGCGTTCTCTCGGCGTGCAAGAAAGCAAGGCGCGCCAGGCCGGTGCATGGGCGGCGGAAAAGGTTGGTCGCGCGGGATCGATGATTGCAGGCGATGAGCCGGGCAGCCTGGGATTGGTGCTCACGTTGGAAGGGCTAATGATGGCAATTGTTGGGAAAAACCTTCTGTGGCGTGCGCTGGCCGCGGCGAAATTGCCGCAGCCGAACGGCTACGACTTCGAGGAGTTAGAGCGTCGAGCCGAGCAACAAATTGAACGAATCGAAGCTGAACGGATTCGGGCAGTCCAGCACGCGTTTGCGGGCGCGACTGGCTTGTAGTGATAGTTCTCTAATGGGAGCGTCTGGGATAAAGACTGATAACGGCAAGTCAATCGAAGCCGGTTTCGCTATTGATTCTGCAGAGGCGGCGGAGGAAGCCGGTCTGCAATATGTTAGCGATGATCGTCGAGGCTATACCCGCAGGGAGAAGGACGGCGACTTCGAGTATTTAGATACGCAAGGCAAAAGAATCCGCGACGAGCAACGGCTCCTCCGAATCAAGCGTCTGGCCATTCCGCCAGCATGGGCGGACGTCTGGATTTCTCCGTCTTCAACCGGACACATTCAGGCGACTGGGCGTGATGCACGTCGGCGGAAGCAATATCGTTATCACGACCGTTGGCGCGAGCTGCGCGATGAAAACAAATTCGATCGGCTCGCCGAGTTTGCCAAAGCGCTGCCAAAGATTCGGCGGCGAGTTGCTCAGGACATGAGATTGCCTGGTCTGCCGAGGCGAAAGGTCCTCGCCACGGTTGTGCGATTGCTGGAACGAACTTTCATTCGCATCGGCAATGAAGAATATGCGCGCGAGAACAAATCATTTGGCTTAACCACGATAAGAAATCGGCATGTGAAGATGAAGGGAGACCGCTTGCGTTTTCGTTTTCATGGAAAGAGCGGACGTCAACACAAAGTGGATATAACGGACCGGCGAATCGCAAAAATTGTTTCAAAGTGCCAGGATTTACCAGGTCAGGACTTGTTCCAATATGTCAGCGATGACGGCGAAGTGCGGAACGTAACATCGCAGGACGTGAACGATTACTTGCGCGAAATCACGAACGAGAATTTCACCGCAAAAGATTTTCGGACATGGGCGGGAACGGTCCTGGCAGCGATCGCACTCAACGCGCAAGGCGGGTTCGAAACGAAGAAACAAGCGAAGGCCAATTTGAAGACGGCGATTTACGCGGTGGCGCAGCTTCTCGGTAACACTCCGGCGATTTGCCGCAAATGCTACGTGCACCCGGCCGTCATCGAATCCTATCTGAACGGAAAACGAATTGCCGGAATCAGCGAAGCCGTCAAAGGACCGACGAATGTTGATCGGCGCACGGTCGAAGTGGCAGTTCTGAAGTTTCTCCGTCCGCAACAGTCCGACACGTGAAATAATTCAAACCGTCTTTATTTGTATCCTTCTAGATCAATCGTTTCTAAGCGACGGCGACCGCAAAACCAAGCCTAACACGAGTCAAGATCCTTTTAGCTACGGACGGCTGGAACAACCGCTAGACCAACAGGCATGCAGTCGTCGACTTTCACTAGCCGAGTGGCTAGTTCGTCGCAAACGTTGGTTCCCACGTCCCCCCCAACTCACGGATGTCTTTTCTTTTACGGCGTCGGCGCAGGGGACTCCGCAGGCGACGGCGCCTCAGTTGCACCCTCTGTCTTCGGCGGAGTTTTCTTTGTCGCCTTGTGGTGCTTCGGCGATGGCGTCGGCGTGGCTTTGGCCGCTGCCGGTGCCGTCGTGGTCGCAGTCGTTCCCTGCGGTTGGCAGGAAGAGATGAGCATCATGCCGAGCATGGCGGCGATTAAACACAATGTGTATTTGTTCATAGGTTGTTAGTTTCAGTTCGAGTCCCGCAGAATGTTTGGTTGCCTAAAAAGTTCACAGCGCGGGACTAATGAAGCTCTTTTGAAAATGTGCCTCCGAACAGGCGAAGTAAGCGAAACTTTTTACCGGTCCAAAAGCACGAGCGATTTACCTTCGCGATGCTCCACTTGATCCATCGTGCAGTGGCGAGGGTCTTTGTCGGGACGCCAACGTAAAAAATTAGTGCCGTGCCGGAATCGGCCACCGGTAAAATGGTCATAGGCAACCTCCACGACGATTCGTGGAGCGACCGGTTCCCATTCGGCAGTGCGGTCCGTGCTCCAACGGCTGGGTCCTCCGGGCGCGCTGCCAGTGAAGCCAGGTGGTCTTTTGAGCGCTTCAAATTTTTTTGTTAATTCGCGACGTTCTGATCTCGCGAAAGCAGATGTGAATCCCACGTGATGGAGCAAGCCATCGTCATCGTAAAGCCCGAGTAAAAGAGAACCGACCAGGCGCGTGCCGCGCGCGTAACGAAATCCGCCAACAACGCAATCGGCCGTGCGGATTTGCTTCACTTTGACCGCTGCCGTGCGCTCGCCCGAGGCATACGTAGCTTCAAGGCGTTTCGCGACGACGCCATCAAGATCCCCGCCGACTCTCTTGAACCAGTTGCTGGCAGTCTGGTAATCAGTCGTCGATGGTGAAAGGCGCAAACTTTTGGCCGATCTGAAATTCAAACGCACGAATCCCTCAAGAAGTCGTCGGCGTTCCTGCAGGATTCGCTGCAAATACACTTGTCCATTCTCCGCGAGAAGATCGAACACGATGTACATTGCTGGATTCGCTTCGGCGAGTTTCTGAACGCGACTAGCGGCCGGATGCAGACGCAGTTGCAATTCATCAAATGAAAGCGCCCCGCTGACGGGGACGACGAGCTCACCATCGAGAACAAAATGCTTCTCGCGCAACATGGCAAGGGCACCGGCGATATCGGGAAAGTAACGAGCGAGCGGCTGACCGGCCTTTGATTGCAAATAAACCTGCTTGCCAGCACGAAATGCAATACAGCGAAATCCATCCCATTTCGGCTCGTACTGCCAGCCGTGTCCAGTCGGAATTTCTTCGACCGAACGCGCTTCCATCGGCGGCAGCGGCGGCTTCAACAGCATCTTTGAAGTAGTTCGCTGCACAATCCCCGCTGGACGCTTCGACTCAAACAGTCTCTCGCTGGTCAGCTGAGCCATGGGAGCTTCTTTGCGAAAACCAGAGGCAGCATTGCGAACGAACCTTATTGGAGGTTTGGTCGTGGCAAAGCAGCGCAACCCAACAGCATCAACAGGATCTTTTTTTAGCAATGCTTTCAGTCTCCTAAAGCAAACCTTCCGGGAATGGCTGCAGGATAAAGCGCCGCAGTTGGGAGCAGCTCTTGCCTATTACACAGTTTTTTCGCTCGCGCCGCTGATTCTGGTACTGCTTGCGATCGTAGGAGTGATTTTCCGCGATGATTCGGCAGGCGCGTGGGACAAGATCACGCAACAGATGAGCTATTTTCTCGATCCAAGCGCTCTTCAAGTTGTGCAAAACATTGCGCAAAAAGCCTCGCAACCAGGCAAGAGCACGATTGCCACAATCATCGGGATCGCGCTCGCGCTTTTCGGTGCGAGCGGCGTGTTCGGCCAGCTGCAAGACGCGCTCAATACCATTTGGGGGGTGAAAGCAAAACCCGCTCGCGGTATTTGGGGATTTCTGCGAAGCCGCTTTCTCTCATTCGCGATGGTTGCTGGCATCTGTTTCCTGCTGCTCGTTTCACTGGCAGTTGAAGCCCTGCTCAAGGGATTCAGCCATTACGTGCAATCTGTCTTGCCGGGCGGACTCGCTGTGGCATTGGCTATTTATCTAATTTTTGACTTTGCGGTTGTAGTTCTGCTCTTCGCGATGATTTTCAAGTTTCTGCCGGACGTCAAAATCCAATGGCGAGACGTTTGGATCGGCGCCGTGATGACTGCGATCCTTTTTGGCATTGGAAAATGGCTGCTGGGCTTCTATCTCGGCAGCGGCGCTGCTGGCTCGGTTTATGGAGCGGCCAGCTCACTGATAACGCTGTTACTCTGGGTTTACTATTCGTCGCAAATTCTCCTTTTCGGGGCGGAATTCACCCAAGTATACGCCACGCGAGCCGGTAGAGAACTGAAACCGAGCGAATACGCAGTCCGCGTCGAGACAAAGGAAATCGAGAGCCGGCAATAACACAACGAAAGGAGCAGTAATGTGGCAGACGTTTCATGTTCAACGTCCAAAATAGCTCGCGCCGACGAAATTAAGTCAGGAAAGGAGAAGCCATGGGCACAATTCTATTAATCATCTTGATCCTCCTCTTAATCGGGGCGCTTCCAGCGTGGCCGTACAGCTCCGGCTGGGGCTATTGGCCCAGTGGAGGACTCGGATTGATCCTGCTAATTCTAATAATCCTCGCTTTGACGGGAAACCTTTGAACCGCCAGCCCTGTTCGCGAGAAGCGCTATTCGATCATTTCGGTCTTCTCCCCTTGATGCGGCGATAGTACTTAGGGCGTTTTGGCTCGGTACCTTAGATTCGCCCCAACAGGCCACCAGAAACAAGTAAGCAAACACACGTGGCGATCTTTCTTACTATTATCGCTTGGTTGCGTATCGGATTTTCTAGCTGCATCGCGTAAGCCGATTGCTGCTTCCTGGTCGGACGCTTGCGACGCGGATTATTTTCTGCGAAATGCGAAAACCAAAGTTGCGGTCGGTTTCGAAGTGTATGCACAGATAATTAGATTTATGGATCACGATCGCGATTAGGGCTTTCCAGACCAAGGCGCACTCTGCTGTGAGCAGTCGTCAGTGAAGCTTGGATCTCGCGAAGGAAAGAGGGATATGCGAATCGCTCAGGTTGCGCCACTAACCGAGAGTGTACCTCCAAAACATTATGGAGGTACGGAACGAATCGTTTCCTATCTTACTGAAGAATTAGTTCGCGCTGGTCACGACGTCACCTTGTTTGGCAGCGGCCACTCGATTACAAGCGCGCGGCTTATTGCGCCGACCCGGCGCTCGCTTCGCAAGAACGAGCGCTGCAAGGATCCAATGGCACGAGAAGTGATTCTGATAGATCACGTGGTCGAGCACGCTCGCGAATTCGAGGTGATTCATTTCCATACCGGTTACCTTCATTTTGCGGTCGCTCGTCACCTTCCTGTTCCGCACGTCACGACTTTGCACGGGCGTCTCGACATGCTCGACCTTGTCCGTGTGTTCGATCGGTTTCGAGATGTTCCAGTCATCTCAATTTCGGATTCTCAACGCGAGCCAGTGCCCCGGGTTAACTGGCAGGCGACCATTTACCACGGATTGCCGAATGACCTATTTCGGTTCTACCCTGATCGCGGAGATTACCTTGCTTTTCTAGGACGGATCTCGCCAGAAAAAGGAGCCGACCGCGCAATCGAAATTGCCAAACGCGTCGACATGCCGCTCAAGATCGCTGCCAAAGTCGATCGCGCCGATCGGCGCTATTTCAAGCGGGTCGTTGAACCACTTTTGAATGACTCCTATGTGGAGTGGGTTGGGGAAATCAGTGATCAGCAGAAGAACGAGTTTCTGGGAAATGCCTACGCATTACTGTTTCCGATTGATTGGCCAGAGCCTTTCGGGCTGGTCATGATTGAGGCGATGGCGTGCGGCACTCCGGTGATCGCCTATGAAAGTGGATCTGTTCCTGAGGTGCTGGAAGATGGAATAACAGGTTTCGTCGTAAATGAACTGGACGAGGCTGCGGAAGCTATCGGCCGGATTGCCAATTTGAGTCGGGCACGTTGCAGAGAAGTTTTTGAAAAGCGGTTCACGGCGACTCGCATGGCGGATGATTACATGGAGGTGTACGAGCAGATGGTACGCCGAACTGCCGAAGAGTATGCTGAATTAGCAGCCTCGTAGTGCCAATGCACTGACCAGCTGCGCACCGATTACGCATCTGCGAAAGCGATATAAGAGTAACTTGCTGCAGGCTTACTATGATCTGCGAATTGACTCGACTTGCTCGTCCGCGCTTTGACGAAATTTTTTAAAATCAAAGACACCCACTTTGATATTTCGCCGCGTTATTTCTTAAAGCGATGTCTGGTACTCACCGGACACCAACATTCACAATCACATTCAAAAACTAGAAGGCAAAAGGGATGATATGAGGTTGGATACACTAAAAACACTCTACATCGATGAATTGCGGGATCTCTACAATGCAGAGAACCAATTGATTAAAGCGTTGCACAAAATGGCGAAGGCTGCTTCATCAGAGGAATTACAGGAGGCCTTCGAGAAACATCTGGAACAGACAAAAACGCATGTCGACCGGCTGGAAGAAGTCTTCGAAGAGATTGGCGAGAAACCGAAGGGCAAAACTTGCAGGGCAATGAAAGGGCTGATTGAGGAAGGATCCGAAATCCTTCACGAAGACCGTGAAGAATCCGTGATTGATGCCGGGATCATCGTAGCTGCGCAGAAAGTCGAACATTACGAGATCGCGGGTTACGGCAGCGTCCGCACATTTGCGCAACTACTTGGAAAAGACAGGTCAGCAGAGCTTCTGCAAACCACTCTCGAGGAAGAATCCGAAGCGAATGAGCTTCTGAATAAATTAGCCGAAGACATTGTGAATCCAGAGGCGCTCATGGAACCGGAAATGGCCGGCGCGTCTTCAGATAGCTAACGGCGCCAGAGACAACGTGCTTTCAACGCACGGGTCGATTGCTATTGATAGTCCGTCGAGGCGCTGTGTGGATGCGCAGCGGTCCGAAGGGTTCGAGCGAAATCAAATTCTGGCAGCGGCGCGAACGGCAAGATCGATGCGGTCCCAAATCCGCAGGTTCAAACGTTTGATCGCCGAAAAGCGATGCCTAACGTCCGTTGCCATTCGCGAGCTTTGAACCAGACCGAGACGAACCGGCGTCGACCTGATCGAGAATAGTTTGAAGCTCGTGAACATCCACTGGTTTGACGAGATGAAAATCGAATCCCGCTCCTTTGGAGCGTCGAATGTCTTCCTCGGTGCCGAAGCCAGTGATGGCCACTGCCTTGATTCGCCTCTTTCGCTTCGCCTCTGCAATCACTTCGTAACCGGTTCCATCCGGCAGGCCAATGTCGCACAAGAGCACCTCGACGTTCTCCGAGGCGATGATGTTCAGTGCGTTGCGGATATTATCCGCAGTTAAAACTTGATGACCGAAATGGGTGAGCAGACGCGACAACATGTGTCGCGTGTCCCGGTGGTCTTCTACGAGCAGGATCCGCAATGGCTTTTGCGGACGTTTCACAGCGCGAGAATCCTGATCAGTTTTTCCGACTCCCTCTGGCAGCACGTCGAGTATTACCTTGAAGGTGGCGCCGAAACTCCGCCCACAGCTCTGGGCCTCAATTGTGCCATGGTGAAGATCGACAAGATGTTTGGAGATCGCGAGACCCAGGCCGAGCCCACCGAACTGGCGGGTCACAGAAGCATCAGCCTGCTCGAATGGCTTAAACAATGAAGCAAGCCGCTCGCGTTCAATTCCAATCCCGTTGTCGGTAATTTCGAAATGGAAACGACCGCGGTCGCCGTCGAATGTGCGGATGGCGATCTGTCCACCGGGCGGCGTGAATTTCACGGCATGGTTGATCAAATTCCAAAACACTTGCTGGAGCCGGATGCAGTCAGCACGGATGTGACGCTGTTTCGCGTTCAGTTTGGTCGAGAGCTTTAATTTCTTCGCCGCGGTCGCCGAACTCGCGGTGTCGATCGCATTGCGAATGATGGTGTGTGCGTCGCAAGTTTCCAGGTCGAGGCGAAGCTTGCCGCGCGTGATGCGAGTGAGGTCGAGCAGGTCGTCAATTAAGCGTGCCTCCAACTTGACGTTGCGCTTGATCAGCTGCACATCCTCCACGAACTCCTGCGGAATTTTTTCAGCGTTATCTTCCAGGTAGGTCGCTGCCGCAAGGGCCGGCGTGAGCGGCGTGCGCAGCTCATGACTGAGCGCCGCGAGAAAGTCGTCCTTGGCCTTGCTGGCTCTTTCCGCTGCAATTTTTTCCGCTTCAGATTCCCGGCTGCGAATTTGATCGGTGATATCCCGTGTCACTTTGGAGTATCCCCGAATGTTGCCCTTAGCGTCGCGCAGGGCGGTTAGTATAACTTCGGCTTCAAAAGTTGTTCCATCTTTGCGGACGCGCAGGCCCTGATCACGGATATGGCCGCGCCGCGCGGCTTCGCGCAAATTCCGTTGCGGTTTGCCGGCGGCAACGTCCTCCGCGGTATAAAAGCATGCGAAGTTCTTGCCGATGATTTCCTCCGCCGTGTAGCCTTTGATTTTCTGTGCGCCTGTGTTCCACGTCACCACATTGCCATCCGGATCAACCATGTAGATGGCGTATTCTTCGACGCTATCCACCAGAATGTGGAACTGTTCGGCTGTGCGGTGAAGCGCTGAGGTACTGGATCCATTGTCACCCATTGGCTGTGAAGGCGATTTCGCATAGGAATCGGAGCACCGCCCTTGTTTGGTTCCCCTGGCTACACAATTCCTTCTGGAAATCTACCGAATAGCTGTGTCATTTTCGCGAACGTGTAACGCTAACATCGTTTGGCGACAGGGCGGAGGCTTCCTGTAAAATTGTCCAGTCCAAACTGCGCTTCCAGGGCGATTTTACAGAGAACCAAAGGGTTCAGCGCAAACTGCCATGAGGCCAGGCAGAAGTTAGTAATAAAACGAAAGGTACTTTGGAAGCCCGACATAGTCCGAACGAACCGGGTAAACTTGCTGCCTTGGACACCAAGGCAGCCAACAAGAAGATCGCGACAAACAGAAACGTGAACGCCAGCAGCGCGAGCGTGAAAAGCAAGGCGGCGGCGGCCAACCGGGCGGCGGTGGTCAGCAAGGCGGACGATAAGCTTGGTTGTTTGGGATTAACGGGCAGCGGGAGGCGATTCCCGCCGCTTCTTATATTCGCGCACGTGCGGCACGATTAGGCCATTCAGCTCTCAGTGCTGGTTGCGGGACCGGGGCGTACCGGCCCGTTTTTTAGCGACCTTGACCGCCGGCGCATTGGAAAGTGCTAAAGCCCGAGAAAGGTCTGCTTCATCAGTCAGATCCAGACGCAACGGAGTAATCGACACCCAATTGTGCTCGACTGCCCAGCGGTCGGTCCCTTTCGCGGCGCCTTCCAGCGGAGTCACCGTGAACCAGAAAATCGAGCGTCCCATCGGGTCTTTGTCAGGAACGACCTTGCCATCGTAGTGACGTACAGATTGGCGAGTCCACCGAATGCCTTTGGGTCTTTCCGGCAGATTCACATTCACCAAACATAGCGTTTTAGTTCCCAATAGCAGATCGAGCACTTTTGCCACGTAAGGCTCGAGCGCTGAAAAATCCGGCTCGTGACTTTCGCTAACATTTGTGCTGAACGCGATGCCGCGCGACCCAAGCAGTGCTGCCTGTTTCGCAGCTGCGA
Source organism: Verrucomicrobiota bacterium (assembly GCA_003218475.1). GTDB lineage: Bacteria > Verrucomicrobiota > Verrucomicrobiia > Chthoniobacterales > UBA10450 > Udaeobacter. Next base: position 10,776 of record QHNR01000119.1, read on the forward strand.
GCGTGCCGGAATGCCAGACTGAGTTGCCGAGATTCAGGCCCAGATTGATCCCCGATAGAACAAGATCGACATATCCCCACTTATGCATGCCGAGCGCCACGCAATCAGCCGGCGTACCGTTAACGCTATGCGCCTCCAGTTCGCCAAGATGAATACGTTTAAGCCGCAGTGGTCGTGACGAGGTAATGGCATGACTCATTGAGGATTGCTCGACATCGGGCGCAACAATGCGCACGTCACCAAAACGCGCTGCTGCCTTCGCTAGCGGCAGAATGCCCGGGCCGTAAATACCATCGTCGTTCGAAATTAGGATTCGCATTTTCACATAATAACAACGGGTATTGCGCTGCTTTTGGCCGATAGCTTGTAAAGAACTCGTGGATACCGCAAACGAATATGCGAATCCTGTTAATTCTCAATTTGAAGGAAGAGAACCGCAAAACCCACCAAGAAAGAGTTGAGCAAATTTTCGTCGGCAAAATTCCGATAAAACTTTAAGGCCTTTCCCGAAAGCCTCTGGATCGCCTCTGGTGCGATTGAAAGAAAGGTTTCATCGCAACGGCGACGAGACCAGTCAGAAGTTAATAAAACGAAAGGTACTATGGAAACACAACATAATCCCAACGAACCCGGTAAACCTGGACAGCAAGGCGGCCAACAGGAAGATCGCGAGAGACAAGAACGTGAGCGCCAACAGCGCGAGCGGGAAAGACAAGGCGGTGGTGGCCAACGAGGTGGTGGCGGCCAACCTGGTGGAGGTCAACAGGGCGGCGGTGGTCAGCAAGGGGGACGATAAGCCTGGTCGTCTGGGAATAAAGGTGGCGGGAGGCGACTCCCGCCGCTTCTCATATTCGCGAACACTTCATGGTGAATAATTGAATGATCCATCCAGTTAGTTATCGAATTTAGTCGCGCAAAATAACCACGCATAGCGATGGCTTGATTCGATTCCATTCTCAGGAGGTGAAACGATGTTACGTTGGGCTGTTATCTTTTTGATAATCGCGATTGTGGCAGCGCTATTTGGATTTACTGGCATTGCTGCAGGCGCTGCTGCCATTGCGAAGTTCCTATTCGGTCTCTTCTTGTTGCTATGCCTGATCTTTTTTATCCTGGCCATATCAGCAGGCAGAAGAGTCCTGTAATTCTTAGGAAATTTTGAAGCTCGGGCTTCGTTCGATTGGGCGTCGAGGCTTGGGCCCCTTGGCGGTCGGGTGCTCAAGTGAAGCCCAGGCAGTTTTGCCATTCAATCGCCTTCGATCGGGGTTTATCGGCATCCGCGCACCACAAAAATCAGAGCCAAAACTGGCACAGCGAAAGACGCCCAAAGTAAAATGCGAACCGCGATCTCGCGCTTTGTTCGGCGGCGAGTGACTCTGGTTACGTCTGCCCTGTTAGTCCAAAGGCGCACCTTAGATTCATCGCTAATCAGATAAGGATTGGTCTTATGACCGCTCAATCCGTATTCGACAGCACATTTGAGAATCGATTCCAATTCGAATTTCAGGGGCTTCAAGGCACAGACGGCTCGAATTACACCTTGGTTGCGCCCATTTGTTCGCCGAATGCGATTTTAATAATGATGGCTGAAACGGCGGAGGAAATTTCACGCAAACCCGAAATTCGCAAAGAATTGCAGCGGGCCACCGGCGAAAAACGCTCCGAAGGGGTTAAGGCTCGTGGCAGAGACAAACTGTGGTTCTTAGTACACGCACTTGTTCTTGCCGGTTGCGTCGCAGCGTATGTCATTCTCGGTTGGAAGCTGATTGCGTTACCGCAGTCAACTCTCGGTGTAGTTTGGCGAATTTTACGCGGCACAGCGCTGATCGTGATCGTGCTCGCCATCGCACGAGCTATTTCCGTCTATGCGCTGGGTCGCATCGAGGATCCTTCCACTCGTTTTACGCTTCAGCGTATTATGCATCTGGTCGTCGCTCTTGGGATCGCGGTCATTGCCATATCGATAATTTTCGTCAATTGGTATGCCGCGCTTGCCGCCTTCGGTGTTGGCTCAATTATCATTGGGCTTGCTGTCCAAACGCCGATGAAGAGCTTCATCGCCTGGATTTATATCCTCATTCGCCAGCCTTTCCGGGTAGGTGATCGCATACAAATCGGTGATGCCACTGGCGACGTAATCGACGTTGGATATCTCGATACCACTCTGTGGGAGTTCGGCGGCAAATACATTTCCGGCGATCATCCGAGCGGTCGGTTGATCAAGTTTCCGAATGAGAAAGTGCTCGACGAGATCGTTTACAATTATTCGTGGCCGCTTTTTCCCTACATTTGGAACGAGATTAAGTTCTATGTCGCTTTCAACGCCGATCTCGAGTTCATCGCCAGCACGATGCAGAAGATTACCGAGGAAGAGCTCGGCCAGGAAATGATAGCGCGCGTCCAAACCTTTCGTGACTTGCTCGCCCGTACGCCAGTCGACGAATTGGAAGTCCGCGAGCGACCGCGTGTGATTTTTCGTGTGAACGAGAATACTTGGCTCGAAGCGATTGTCCGTTATCTCGTTCCGCCGCGTGAAGCTGGTCGCGTCAAAACTCGTTTGATCAAAAAACTTCTCGCCGCCCTTAACACCGCTCCCGATAAAGTAATGTTCCCCGCTGGAGCGAATCGTTAGCCGCTTCGGCAACCGCGATTACAACCGATTCCCCACCCGGCCAAATCGAGCGGCTACGACGACGCCGGAGCTGACGTCGACCCGGTCGGACCAGTCGGCTTCGCGAGTACCGGCGCTGCGGGCGCGGCCGCGACTGCCTTCTTTTTTGCGGCGGCTTCAGCCGCGGCACCGAGTTTTGCATCGACGTCGGCCGCCTCTGTGGGGCAGATGCCGTGATAATATTCGTTAGGCTTAGACAACTCCTCCTTGCGCTGGAGCAGATGGTTAAAGCGTTCGCGTTTACTTAGCTCGAATTCCTTGTCCATCTTGATTGCCTCGAACGGACAGACCTCGACGCAAATCTGGCAGCTCATACAAACCGAGATATCGATGTCGAACACCTTCGGGTAAAACTGCGGCTTGCCCATGTAATCGGGCTTCTTGTCATCGCTCTTGACGATGTAGATGCACTGCGGCGGACATTCTTTCTCGCAAATCTTGCACGCAACGCAGCGCAAGCCCGCCTGTGGATCTTCGCCGTCGTAAATGAGAAAGGGAAAATTACGATAATTTTCCGGCAACGGACTTCGTTCCTCCGGATATTGCACCGTAATCAGCCGCTCCTTCTCGAAATAACTTCCGACGAAGTTCCGTGCGGTGACCCCCATCCCCTTGAGTATGCCCGTGCCGATCATCGATCCACTTCTCCCATTACGATATCCACGCTGCCGAGGATTACCATCACGTCAGCAACCGTGTGGCCGAGGCAGAGGTCCTCGAGCACCGTGAGATTGATGAAACTCGGCGGACGTACTCGGTAGCGGTACGGATTTGGGCCGCCGTCACTAATCAGATAAAATCCGAGCTCGCCTTTAGGCGCTTCAATTCGTCCGTACGCTTCGCCCACAGGCGGCCTGAACGCGCGGATCTTCGCCTTGGGATTCACGATCGCCCCGGGCTGAATTTGCGCCAACGCCTGTTTCAAAATCTCGACGCTCTCGCGCATCTCCAACGCGCGCATCATCAGTCGATCATAAGTGTCACCATGTTCGCCCAACGGAATCCGAAATTTGAAACGCGGATAAAATCCGTAGCCGTCTACTTTGCGAACGTCGTAGTTCACGCCGCACGCGCGCAGCATTGGGCCGGTAATTCCAGCGCTGATCGCGAGATCGGCCGAAAGTTTGCCGACGTTCTGCGTTCGCGCGATCACGATCTCATTTCCAAGGATCAGTTCTTCAAATTCATCGAGAAATTTCGGGAAACGGTCGACGATCTTCCTGGCGCCGGCGAGCCAATTATCGTCCGCATCAACTCGGCAGCCACCGAAGCGCATGTAGTCGCACATCATACGCGAGCCGGCGAGCGATTCGAACAGATCGAGAATTTTCTCGCGCTCGCGGAAAGCGTACATGAGCGGCGTACCCCACGCGCCCATGTCGCTCAACAAAAACCCGAGGAGCGACGCGTGGTTTTGCAGCCGAGTGAGTTCGGCGAGAATGACGCGCAGGTATTCGGCGCGCTCCGGAACTTCGATGCCGGCGAGTTTCTCTACACTGAGCGCGTAGGCCCAGTTGTTGCTCATCGAACAAAAGTAATCGAGCCGATCGGTGTACGGCATCGAGCCGAGATAAGTTGTCTGCTCGCCGATCTGCTCGTGATTGCGGTGCAAATAACCAAAAACGGGTTTGAGCTTACGCACGATTTCCCCGTCGAGCGTGACGTTCATGCGAAAGACACCATGCGTCGAGGGATGCTGCGGCCCCATCGAGACTTCGAGCAACTCGCCTTCCAGCCGCGAGCTCATGGTTACGGGGGGCCGCTCCATTGCTTCCAGTGTTTGAACTGTGGCACTCATTTTAGATTGTCATCCTGAGTCGCGAAGACGAGGAAGGATCTCTGGATTTGGTCCTGAACCTTGCATCCGGAAGTGGCCAGAGATGTTTCGCTTCGCTCAAGATGACAGCTTAGGATGGTCTCAATTCCTGCTCGGCTGGCCGCGGCGCGTAATGCTGCTTCGCTCTCGCGAGCACATCATCGTGCGGCGTCGGTTCCCACTCAAAATCGTCCGGCTGCACATAATCTTTGCGCATCGGATGATCTTCGAACTCGTCCCACATCAAAATCCGCCGCAGATCGGGATGACCATCGAAACGGATCCCATAGAGATCGAAAATTTCGCGTTCCTGAAACTCCGCGCTACGCCAGACCGGCGTAAGCGAGGGTAAACGCGCGCCCTCTCCACGATCCCTGGTGCGCATGCGAATGGTGATCGGTCCGTGCTTGTGCGCCATTGAGAAAAGGTGATAGACGGCTTCCAGATAACCCGGAATTCTCTCTTCAATCGGTTCATTCACTTCTTTTTCCTCGCCCTCGACAACTTTCTTCACCTTCACTGTCTTCTTCGTGACACGATCGAGCCAATCGACGCCAGTGACGTTTGAACAGAAATCCAGGCGCAGGGTTGGGTCGTCACGAAGAAACTTCGCGATCGCAGGCGCGTGCTCGTTATCGATTAAGAGCGACGGCTGATTCGCCGGACCGAGATTCGGCACAATGTCAATCTTTGCTCCGGGAATCGCCGCTTCTGCGCGGGCTTTGATTTGTTCCAGCGATTCCACAGTCAAACTCGCTTGAGTTCAGGCGGCTGAAAGACGTCCGGATTGGCAGGCGGCTCGAGGTCATGCTTGCCAAATGCAGGCACTGGAAATTCGCTAGGCTCTTCGGGATCAAGATGCGCAGCTTTATCTGCACCGGTCAATTTTTGTTCGTCAATTTTGCGCTGCAGTTCCATGAAAGCATGTAACAGCGCTTCGGGCCGCGGCGGACAGCCTGGAATGTAAACATCAACCGGAATGTAGCGGTCGATGCCTTTGAGCACGTTGTAGCCCTGTTTGAATGGTCCTCCTGAGATCGCGCAGGCGCCCATGGAGATGACGTATTTCGGATCAGCCATCTGGTTGTAGAGGCGCACAATTTGTGGCGCCATTTTCTTTGTCACTGTCCCGGCAACGATCATCAGATCGGCCTGGCGCGGCGAAGGCCGGAAAATTTCACCGCCAAAACGTGCAATGTCATAGCGCGACGCTGCCGTTGCGATCATTTCAATAGCGCAACAGGCCAAGCCGAATTGCAGCGGCCAGATGGAGTTCTTGCGTCCCCAGTTGTAAAGCTCCTGCATCGAAGTCACCCAGACTCCCTGCCGTTGCAGTTCGGTGCGTAACGCTTCGTCGATTTGCCCTTCGCCCATGCTTTAAAGTTACAAGAGTTACCAAGTTAAATCTTTGCAGCGCGTGATCGCGCACATCGAATGTAACAATGTAACTGTTTTAACTCTCTTAACCAGCGCCGACGCTAACGCGCCCATTGCAAACACCCTTTGCCCCACGCCCAGACGAGCCCTTCAACCAGAAGAAATAGAAAAATCAGAATGGCAATAAATGCGCCTACCGGCAACCCGGTAAATGCGACTGCAAACGGCACGAGAAAAACCGTCTCGACGTCGAAAATCAAAAAGATGATGGCGTAGAGATAATACTGTGACCGGAACTGAATGTGCGCTTCACCAATTGACTCGACGCCGCACTCGTAGATCGCGTTTTTTTCCGCGCCCGGTTTTGGCGGCTGGAAAAAGCGCCGCCACACCCACGCCAAAGCGAGCGGGATCAGCGGAAACGCCAGCGCTACAGCAATGAAGATAACAATGAACAAATAGGGATTCGGATTCACGAGGTTCCAACCAAATTCGCTCGGAAAGAGTCACTGCCAAGTTTATATTCTAGCCGTGGAAAAGACCGCAAAAAAATTGCGCAGTTTCGGTAGGGCTGAAAAAGCAGACCGCGATTTTTACAAAAAACTCACCGGTAACGAACGTCTGCGGATCTTGGTGGAGCTCCTTAATCATGGCCCTGAGCAAAGA
>QHNR01000120.1 GCA_003218475.1 Verrucomicrobiota bacterium
ATCGAGCACCTTGAAAACGAAGCGATCCGAAAATTCGATCGCGGACAATCGCTTACCAAGTCTTTCGACCAGAACCGAGTCCCCAACGAAACCGAGAATTGTCCGGTCGGGCGCACGCACTGCGGCCACGATATCGGTGACGAGGCGATTATCCGACAGCCGCGGGTGAACCGGCGAGACAATCGGTTCGTCGGATGCGGCCGCTTGCTCGCGCCAGTGACCAGCTCCGAAGTCGTTCCCAAACATCCCTGGTACGGTCGGGATCGATGCAAGCAACGCGCCATCCGGTCCAGCAAGGAACATTCCGTCAATATTTGGATGCGAATAGTAAGCGGAGTTAAGCCATTGTTGGGCGGCAGGGACGGGATTCGGCCCGCCAAGAATTTTCGCGACTTCGGGAAGCGTTTGGTAGTAGTTGATGATGGCGCTGCTGCTGCTGAGGTCGTGACCTACTACATGGCCAAGCAACTGGATCAAGGTTTGTCGGTCGCGCAGGATTCTTGTTTCCAGGGTGTCGCGGAGAATCGTATATGAAACAATAAGGGTGAGGATTGACGGAATCCAACCCGCCAGAAGAATAGGAAAGATGATCTTGAAACGATCGAAACGGTTGCCCGTTCGTTTCGTTGTTGTATCTCCCAACTGCATGCCTGTCTTTTGCGAAAAAATTGGAATATCACGGTTAACCTGTTGACCGCCTCAGGCAAGGGCGAATGTGTGCGCGTATAAATGTTGACGAACCCCTCGCGCTCTTGTTCGGTCTGCAGTTTCTTTTGAGCGATTGGGAGATTGGCAAACCGTTTGCGACCGCAATTACGAAAATCGATGGGAGATTGTTGTGTATCAACACAATGCGGCGACGGTTTACAAAGACAAACATACGATTTTTGAATTGACGCATCTGCTGGAAGCGGCATCATGTCGGCCTTACTGCCTCAACGAATGGCAGCAGTAGCAACTCCCATGCAAGGAAGCCTCGGACACATTATTTGGACGTTCTGCTACCTGAGCGTGCTTATCGGGCTTTCAGCTTATGGGGTCCACCGCTATTTCATCATTTATCTGTACTTGAAAAACCGGAACAACACGCCCGTGCCGTCCCGTTATTTTGAACAATTGCCGAAGGTGACGGTGCAGTTGCCGATCTTCAATGAGGTGTATGTGGCCGAGCGGTTGCTCCGTTCGGTCAGCGAACTGGATTATCCGCAGGAGCTTCTGCAAATTCAGGTGCTCGACGATTCAACCGACGAGACTCGCGAGATCACCGCCTCGTGCGCGGAGGAATTGCGCCAGTGCGGTTTTAACGTTCAGCTCATTCATCGGGTTGATCGCAGCGGATTCAAAGCCGGCGCGTTGTCCGCAGGACTCACTGCCGCGGAAGGCGAATTCCTTTGCATCCTCGACGCTGATTTCGTTCCCGAGAGGGATCTGCTAAAACGCACAATCCATTTTTTCACCGATCCAAAAGTCGGAATGATCCAGACCCGCTGGGGCCATTTAAATCGGGGATACTCGTTGCTTACCCGAATGCAGGCGATTTTTTTGGATGGGCATCTTTTGCTGGAGCAAACGGCGCGCAGCCGCAGCGGGCGGTTTTTCAATTTCAATGGGACCGCAGGTCTCTGGCGGCGTTCGTGTATTGAACAAAGTGGAGGCTGGCAGGCTGACACGTTGTGCGAGGACCTGGACCTTAGCTATCGCGCCCAGCTCGCAGGCTGGAAATTTGTCTATCTTGCAGATGTTGTCACCCCGGCCGAGCTGCCAGTGGACATGAACGGCTTCAAGTCTCAACAGCATCGCTGGACGAAGGGATCGATCCAAACATGCAAAAAGTTGTTACCCACAATCTGGCGCAGCCGACTTCCGTTTCCAATTAAGCTCGAGGCCACCGGGCATTTAATGTCAAACTTTGCCTACCTCCTGCTTGCTCTTCTCTGTGTTCTCTTGCATCCATCATCCGGAGCGCCTGAGGGCGGCTGGCTGCGCACAGTCCTTGTGGACATTCCGATTTTCCTTGCGGCATCGGTTTCTGTGGCGGTTTTCTATGTTTGCGCCCAGCGCGAGCTGCATCCACGGACCTGGATGCGGGAGATTCTTTTTTTGCCGTGTCTGCTAGCCTTGGGAATTGGTCTGTCGCTAAATAACGCGCGAGCGGTCCTGGAAGCGCTCATCAATCATAAGTCCGATTTTACGCGGACGCCGAAGTATGGGATTGAACGTAAATCGCAAAAGTGGCGCAGCTGCAAGTACCGGCCGCTGAAGTCAGCACTTCCTCTGGCGGAATTGGGTTTCGCGATCTATTTCACGTATTTCGTGGTGTTCGCCATTGTCCACGGACAGCTCCTTTCCGTGCCGTTCCTACTGATGTTCCAGGGCGGCTTCTTTTACGTTTGTCTTTCTTCATTCGGCAGTCGCTGGTCGAAAACTAATTTTGGGACTTCGCGCGCGGGCGCTGCAATTCCTGCGTGACAACATCGAAATCCTCGAGTAAAAGAGTGCGCATGTTTCGTACCGTAGCAGTAATTTTCAGTCTGATTTCGGCTGGCTCCGCCTTTGCTATCATGCCGCTCGATACTTCCAGCCAGCTTATCATCAGCGTACGAGACCAGAAACTGATGCTCGTACAAAACGGCGCGAAAGTGGCCACATATCCGGTGTCCACGTCGATGTTTGGTGTGGGCGACTCTTGGGGACGAATGACAACTCCTCTTGGCTATCTCGCAGTCGAAAAAAAAATCGGTGACAACGTCCCGACTGGCGCCGTTTTCCACAATCGGCGGTTAACCGGTGAAATTCTGCAGCCAAATGCTCCTGGTCGCGACCCAGTGATCACACGCATTATTTGGTTGCGAGGATTGGAAGCGCAAAACGCGCACGCATTTCAGCGTGGCATCTATATCCATGGAACGCCGCAGGAGAAAGCGATCGGGAAACCAGCCAGCTACGGCTGCATTCGGATGAAGTCGAGCGACGTAACGGAGCTGTACAATCGAGTTCCATTGGGAGCAGTCGTGCAGATTATTCCTGACACACTTCCGAAAACGGTACAAGCACTGCCGGTGCAATTGACTCATACTCTCGTGGCTGCGACCGCACCTCCTCAGACTCAAACAGATAAACGAGGTCGGCTGCCGAAGGTAGCGAAAGCGCCACGGGTAGAGCCCACGAACAGCGTTATCGATGTGAGCGCACTGGCCGCACCACCTCAACGCTTAACGCAGAATCAACCACAAGCGCAGCCCGCAACCCGGAATCAAGATCAGCTTGGATCTAAAGAGAGTACGGGCACTCTGACAGCCGAAGAAATGCGGATGGGCGGAGCGCTTGCGGCCGAGCGACAAAAAGCGAAGCTCGCATTGAATAAACGGTTTTAGCGCTCGCACGCGCGGCATGCTCACGAGTGGCCGCTACGTAGTTTTACCGGCAATGGCCAATACGAAATCAGCCGCCAAACGCGCCCGCCAAAGCGCGAAACATACGCTTCGCAATCGCAGTGTTATAACGGGTTTACGGACAATGCAGAAGGGAGTGCATTCCACGCAAGCGCACAGCGCTGATCAAATTCGTTTGCTTACCTCGGCAATCGATAAAGCTGCCAAGCGCGGGATAATTCATAGAAATGCAGCCCGCCGTCGCAAAGAACGGCTCACCCGGGCATTGGCCACCGCTAAATAACGTGCCTGTGGCCGCTTCGCTGTGCGAGGCGCGGCGCTGATGTGTTTGTAAACCGCTTCGGCGCATCTCGCAGAGACGCAGCTACAGCAAATGCCTTTGCATATCGCACCGGCCGGATAGATTCTGTGGAATGATTCCCGCGCTTCTTCTCATTCTTTCCGCCGTCGTCTATCGGGTTACGACCGGACTCTTGATTCATTCTGGCGCGAGCTGGCTTTCGAATTTCACGCCGCTCGCGGCAATCGCGCTTTGCAGCGCAGCATACTTCCCGAAGAAATATAAGTTCTCAGTGCCGCTCCTGACGCTGTTTATTTCCGACGTGGTAATTAACCTTCGATACGGTGCCCCGTTACTCGATCCGCAAATTCTCGTTCGCTATGCCGCGCTCGCGCTCGTCGGATGCATTGGAGTTTTTTTGCAGAATCGGGCATCGTTGAAGACATTTTTGCCGGCTTCCATTCTTGCATCGACAATCTTCTACGCAGTCACCAACGCGTTTTCCTGGTTAACCGATCCGGGTTATGCGAAAAACTTCGCCGGACTCGTGCAATCGCTCACGGTAGGATTGCCCCAGTACAGCGCGACGCCCACTTGGATGTTCTTCCGCAATTCGCTCGTTAGCGATCTTCTGTTCACGCTGCTTTTTGTTTTGTGCATGAACGTGGGGCAAAGCAGGGAGAGATCGGGAGCCCGCGCCGCGCGGTTTCGTCCAGCCGCTGCGGGATGACCGCCATGCAGCCGGTGGAGCAGCGCGACGAAGTCGAGATGCTCTCGCTGATGCTGTTGATCCGGCGTTTTGAGGAGCGCGCCAGCCAGCAGTATCAAGCGCAGAAGGTTGGCGGTTTTTGCCACCTCTACATCGGCCAGGAAGCAGTTGTGACCGGCGCGATCGCCGCCGTCCGGGATGATGATTACATCATAACCGCTTACCGCGATCACGCCCACGCGCTTGCCCGAGGTACGAGTGCGAATGCATGCATGGCCGAATTGTTTGGGAAAGAAACGGGTTGCTCGCGCGGGCTGGGCGGCTCGATGCATTTTTTCGATAGGCAACGTCACATGTACGGTGGACACGCCATCGTTGCCGCACACGTTCCGCTGGCGGTCGGGATGGCTTTTGCCATCAAGTACAGAAGCGAAGATCGCGTCACCCTTTGCTTCTTTGGTGACGGCGCAATCAATCAAGGCGCGTTCCACGAAGCGTTGAATCTTGCCGCGTTGTACAAATTGCCGGTCGTTTTTATTTGCGAGAACAACCTTTTTGCCATGGGCACTTCGGTGAAAAGATCGACGTCACTCAAGCAAATTATCGATCGCGCCGAAGGGTACGACATCCCTGGAGAAATTGTCGATGGCATGAACTTTCGTGAAGTGCGCGATAAGGTTGCGGAAGTCGCGGATTCGATCCGCAAAGAGCCGCATCCGGCATTTCTGGAAGCGCGAACCTATCGCTATCGGGGCCACTCGATGTCAGATCCAGCAAGCTACCGGACCAAGCAAGAATTGGAAAAATATCGCTTGGACGACCCAATTACGCGCCTCCGCGCACAGCTCACGCGCGAGGGAAAATTAACCAATGAACAATTCGACCGGCTCGATAAGCAGGCGAAGGAAGCAGTTATGGCCGCGGTGAAGTTCGCTGAGCAGAGTTCGGAGCCGCCGCTCGAAAAGCTTTACGATTATACTTATGCCAACGGAGCCAAGCCGTGAGAGAAATCACGTATCGTCAGGCCCTTAATGAAGCGCTCGCAGAAGAGCTCGAGCGTGACCCGAATGTTTTTCTGATGGGCGAAGAGGTCGCGGAATACCAAGGCGCTTACAAGGTCAGCCACGGGTTGCTTGAGCGCTTTGGGCCAGAGCGAATCATTGATACTCCTATCAGTGAGAATGGGTTCGCAGGTCTTGGCGTCGGCGCAGCGATGGTAGGCTTGCGGCCAATAATTGAATTTATGACGTTCAGCTTTTCGCTGGTGGCGTTCGATCAGGTCGTCAATAACGCGCCGAACATGTACACGATGTCGGGCGGGCAATTTAATATCCCGATAGTGTTTCGTGGTCCGAACGGGCCCGCGCACCAACTCGGCGCCACGCATTCTCATGCAACGGAGAATTTTTACGCGAGCGTGCCGGGCCTGAAGGTCTGCGCGCCGGCGACCCCACGCGATGCAAAAGGTTTGCTTAAAACCGCGGTGCGCGACAATAACCCTGTGCTCGTTCTTGAAGCGGAATTGCTCTACAGCTCAAAAGGAATGGTCGAGCCGCCCGATGAAGAGCTGCTGATTCCCCTGGGCAAAGCCGACGTGAAGCGCGAGGGCAGCGATGTCTCGGTCATTTGTTACTCTCAGACAGTGCCGGTGGCGTTGAAAGTGGCCGCACAACTGGAAGAGGAAGATATCTCTGCAGAAGTGCTCGATCTTCGTTCGATTAAGCCGCTCGATGAGAAGGCGATTTACGATTCGGTGACAAAAACGCATCGCGTTGTGATCGTCGAACAGGATCATCCATTTTGTGGAGTCGGTGCGGAAGTTTGCTATCGGATTCAGGAAAACATTTTTGATGAGCTCGACGCACCGATCATTCGCGTATCACAGGAAGACGTTCCCATGCCCTATAATGAGCGGCTCGAGCATGCCGTCCTCCCGAACGCGGAGAAACTCACAGCCGCTGTGAAAAAAGTCTGCTACGCGTGAACGGGGTTAAAACAGTTACAAATGTCGCAAGGTTAAAAGAGGGATCTTTGTAAGTTGTAACGTTGATTTTTTTCGCCATGCCTGAAATCCAGATGCCCAAACTGAGTGACACGATGACCGAGGGCACTCTTGTCGCGTGGAAAAAAAAGAAGGGCGATCAAGTTTCTGCCGGTGAAGTGTTGGCCGAGATTGAGACTGACAAGGCGACCATGGAATGGGAATCGCCCGAGGACGGGACGCTCACCGAAATTTATGTTCAGGAAGGCGGCAAGGTAAACGTCGGCGACAAGATCGCGTTCATCGGCGGTGAAGGCGAGGAAGCTCCAAAGGAAGAAGCGCCGGAACAAAAAGAAGAAAAACAGCCGAAACCCGCAGAACAAAAAAAAGAAAAATCGCAAGCTGAGACGGGGAAACCTGCGCCGGCTCAGAAGAAAGAGAAGGAAACCGAACCGCCGCAACAAAAAGATGTAGGGGCGGCTGTGTCAGCCGCCCGGTCTGAAGGGAAGCAACAGGAAGCTCGACCTAAAGAAGAAAAGCGCGAAGAAGCGCGCGTCAAAGCGTCGCCCGTTGCGCGTCGCGTCGCAGCCGAACTCGGCGTTGATCTTTCCAGCGTGGAAGGGACAGGCCCGGACGGCCGTGTGACTGAAACCGATGTGCGCGGGGCTGCAAAATCAAAGACTGTAGAGGCGGGCGTGTCGCCCGCAGGAAAGCAGCCGACTCGGCTGCCACTACAGGCTGGTGAAAGTGCGCGCATTCAACTTTCCGGTATGCGCAAAATCATTGCGCAACGACTGGTGGAAAGTCTCGGTCCGGTTCCGCATTTTTATCTGACGATCGATGTCGATGCGGGACCGCTCATGGAAGCGCGCGAGGAACTGAAGTCAGCCGGCGAAGGAGCTGAGGCGGCCAAAATCACCGTGAACGATTTTGTTCTCAAAGCGGCGGTACAAGCCGCGTTAAAAGTCCCCAGAGTAAATGCGTCATTCGATGGCGATGCAATCGTGCAGTATGCGGATGTTGATCTCGGCATTGCGGTTGCCATCGAGGACGGATTGCTGACGCCGGTCATTCGTGGTGCGCAGAACAAATCGCTCGGCGAGATTAGCGAGATTGCCAAGGATTTGGCGCATCGCGCGCGCAACAAGCGGATGAAACCGGAGGAGTTTCAAGGCGGCACATTCACCGTTTCAAATCTCGGCGGCATGGGTATCGACAGTTTCTCCGCTGTAATCAATCCGCCGCAAGGCTTCATTCTCGCCGTCGGCAAGATCACCAGGGTTCCGGTAATCGACGATTGCGACCAAATTGTCGTCGGTCATCGCATGTCGCTTACGATGAGCTGCGATCATCGCGTCATCGACGGCGCGCTGGGCGCTGAGTATCTGAAAGAATTGCGACACCTTCTCGAAAACCCGGCGCTGCTGTTGGTTTGAACGGAGAATCTGGGGAGCACAGGCTGGCAGCCTGTGCTCCCCAGAGCTTAGCAGCCACCGCTTGTTTCCCACGTCATGAAATCGTCGAGCGTTTGCCGGGTTCTGTCCGCGACAAATTCGATCACCGTAGCGTCATCGACAAAGCCAAGAAATGGAGTCTTGTCAGGAATCAAATCGAATGGATCGATCAGGTAATTAAGAGCAGCAACGACCCACAAAAGCGCGTCATGCGGAACCTGGCCGTACTCGCCGCGATGATGCGCGCGGACCAAACGCAGCATCGTCTGAAGATAAGGCCAGTATTCCTTAAACGGTTCCCTCGCCACTGCCGCTGCCTTTTTGGCAGCTTCATTGAAAAGCTCTTCCAGAGTTTCAGAACTGTTGAGACACGTTTTGGCATCGATCAGCGCTCTGGCGAAGGCTTCACTGCGAAGAGCAGGTTTGGCGTATGGGATGTGCGCCTCGCTCTTTTTGCGGCGCGGTCCAGCCTTGATCTTGCTGCTCGGTTTGGTTTTTACCTGTTTCATCTGATGTCATCAAAGCAGATTCTGGCAGCGATGAGAAGGCAAACCTAAGGTTTTGCTGCGAGAATGAGTGGTGATGGCCCAGGTGCTTCGAGTCTGCGCACTTTCTTGAATCCGGCGTCTTCCAGCCAGCTTTTGATTTCGTTGAAGCTGAAAGTGTCGCCCTTTTCTGTGTTCACCAGCATTTGCACGGCGAACATGAGCGAGGGCAGCGGCTCAGTCCGCTGGTCGTTCACCAGCCACTCGGCGATCGCGATGACGCCGCCAGATTTCAGTGCGCGAAAAGTTTTCTTGAGCAATTCCCGGCTGCGTTCCTCGCCTTCGCTGTGCAAGATATGTCCGAGTATCGCGACATCGTACCCGGTGCCGAAGTTTGCTTCCAACAAATCGCCTTCCACGAAATTGAAGCGATCGCGCACACCGTATTTTTCGGTAATCCGTTTCGTTGTCAGGATCATTCCCGCCCAATCGACTGCGCTCACGCGGACGCGCGGAGATTTCTGGGCGAGCGCAGTTCCCCAAATGCCAGAGCCAGCGGCGAGATCGAGAACGCGAATTTCCTTTTTCGTTTTCGCGATCTTCAAATGATCTCCGAGTTTTTGCGCAGCGGGATAGCTCATAGGGATGATGTTTTCCACGAGCTGGCTGAAAAATTCGGTGCCTTCGGTTTCTTGATTCACCGCCACTGCCGGACGGCCTTCGCGGACGATGTCAGTCAGGCGCAGCCATCTGGAAATGAGCTGTGGCGCAATCGTGCCAAAAAAACCGGCATGGGTTCCCGGCTTGTCGCTGATAAGAAACGCAGCGCTTTCCGGTGTGAGCGAATATCGCCCCCGTCGATCTTTCTTCAGAAGATCGAGACCGACGAGCGCGTTCATCAAAATTCTAAGAGCGCGCGGCGAAGCACCTGTCTCTTTCGCTACTTGCTCTGCTGTTTTGGCGCCATTTTCCAGCGCATCGAAAACTTTGTTGCCCGCTGCGGCGCTGATGATGAGCGGCGGCGCGTAGGCGAAACTGAGTTCCATTAACCGTTCCGGAGTGACCTGTTTTTTCCTGGACGTCTTCTTTGCCATATGTTGTTTTTGATTTCTGAGTTGTAAGATCGACAACTAGCAAGCGCGCGAGTCCTGGCAAATTCAGTTATTCTGTCGAACAATTCGCCTGCGGGAAAGCGACGGCAGTCTACACTGCTAACGATGGACGAGAGCTGGAAGACGCGTGCGCAAATGGAGGCGACAGAACAAGCCGTGCTCGCGCCGTTTGCACAAAAATCGGCTGACTCCCGCGGGAGGCAATACTCCGAGCCGAGCCATTCGTATCGGACGGAATTTCAGCGCGATCGCGCACGCATCATTCACTCGCGGGCGTTTCGCCGGCTGGAGTACAAGACGCAGGTTTTCCTCAACGGGACCGGTGACCATTTGCGCACGCGCTTGACGCATTCCATTGAAGTCGCGTCGATCAGTCGGACGATCGCTCGCGCATTGGGCTTGAATGAAGATCTCGCGGAAGCCATCGCCCTTGCGCACGACCTGGGACATGCGCCGTTTGGCCACTCCGGCGAGGAGATGTTGGCCGAATGCATGCGCGGTCATGGCGGGTTCGACCACAACCGCCAGAGTCTGCGAGTGGTGGAGCTGCTGGAGAATGCTTACCCGAATTTTCCGGGTCTCAATCTGACGTTCGAAGTGCGCGAGGGTTTGCAGAAACATCAGCGTCTTTACGAGTTCCCAACATCGAGAGGAGAAAAATATCATCGCCCGTCTTTAGAGGCGCAGGTGGCGGATCTCGCGGACGAGATCACATATTACAGTCATGACCTCGATGACGCCGTCGACTTTGAGATTTTGAGCCCGACGCAACTGAGCGAAAATGAGGTCTGGCGGCGAAGCCATCGCACCGTGCTCGAGCGTTACGCGGGCCCTCGGGAACCCGAGCTGCATAAGTTAATCATTCACGACATTATCGATAACGAAGTGCACGACGTGGTTGCGACTAGCGCAAAATCAATCGCTCATGCCGGCGTACAAAGTGCAGACGAGGTGCGCCGACAGGCCGTCCCGCTGATTCACTACAGCGATGAACTCGCCGAAGCGAATCGCGCCCTCCGGAAATTCTTGTATCAAAATGTTTATTATCACCCGCGTGTGTCTGAGGTGAACCGGTGCGCGTGCGAAATGCTACGAGGCGTTTTCGAAGCGTACCTTCTCGATCCGGACAGGCTCGGCGAAGGGGCGACGAGACGCATTGAAAGGGAGGGGTTGCATCGCACGGTATGCGATTACGTTGCCGGAATGACTGACAGATATTTGATGGAAGAATACGAGCGGATTGCCGGGTAGCATGCCGGACCCGCCCTGACAGTTTTCGGTTGCAGCGCAGGTTTCCATTTGCGCCAAAGGCGCTATCTCAAACTAGCCTGGGGCATCGCCCCAGGAATTCAAATCGCCATGTAAACAAGCGCTGAAAGCGCGATTCAATTGCCGGATGGATTCGGGCTGGTGCCCGAAGTGAATCGCCCTTTCAGCACTGGTGACTTCGCATTTCGGTAATCCTGGGGCGTTGCCCCAGGCTTTGACAATGAATGTGGCGCCTTTGGCGCTGAACATGTAGTAGCATAGGGCTAATATCCGCACCTATGCGGCCGCATTGCCGATTTCGTCGCGCAAATATGTGATCAGGAATCGAAGCCGCTGATTGAGAGAACGTTCTTCGAGGACGCGTTGACGCCGCAAGGGATCGTTGACAAATGTTGAGGCCATAAGATCGGCCAGCATTTCGAGATCCCGCAATTCCGCGAGATATCGATCAACTTTCGCCGGGAGCTGCCGTCCGTCGTGTTTAAGGTTCGCGTAAAGCTCGAGCACTTTTGCGCCGAGTGCTTCAGTCTCGACCGTGGGCGCGTCGCGCGACTCGACAATGTCGATCCTCGCGATTGGGAACGGCGTTTCCTGTTCGAAACTGGCGAAGCGCACACGTTGGAGACCTTGCAGGATCAAATTCGACGTCCCATCGCCGCGCCCGACACACGCGCGAATCAACCCGACGGTGGCAAAATGAAAGAAGTCCTCCGGCGCGTGCCAATCCGGGCAACTCGGCTTGACGAGCGTCACGCAAAACATGCGATGATGCCGAAGCGCGTGTTGGAGCATCTGCCGGTAACGCGGCTCGAAAATATAGAGCGGCAGCAGCGCATGCGGAAAGAGCACCGCACCTGGCAGCGGCATCACCGGGAGTTGCTTTGGCAACGTTAAGGATGAAGACATGGCGCGCTAGCTCCTATGTACGATATGTGCGCTGAAGAAAGAGCAAGCGGGTGGAGCGTGATTCAACGTTCTAACGTCGCGAACCGATTCCAAGTCCGCGAAGTTGTTCGAGCGAGAGTTGCCCTTCGATGTCGCTCGCGTCAGCGACCGACGCATAAACCAGCGCCGAGCCGGCGCGCGCCAGCAAAACACGCGAAATTGCGCCAAGTTTGCCGATTCCCATCGCGCTTATCGCAACATGAACATCTTTGTCCGTAATCAAATTGAGCAGACACCCGAGCTGAATCGGTGTGTCGGTGCGGGTCGCAACCTTAAAAATGTCTGCGCCGTGCCGTTCGGCAGCGAGCGCTTTCGCGGTCAGAACTCGCGGAAGAGGTGTCGATTTGAAATCGTGCAACGAAATCACACACCGCACTTTCTTCTGCTTTGCAAGCGTAAGCAGCGAATGCAACGCAGACGCCGAGCGCAATTCAATGTCGAGATAGTCGGCGTGAGGTAAAAAGCGCGTCAGCAGATTTCGCCGTCGCCGCAGTGACAAATCGTTGGCGCCGCCTTCCCTCGGGTGTCGCGCCGTGATAATGAGCGGCGAACGTAACCCTGAGATTTTTTTCTCTAATTCATCAATAATGTCTGCGAGTTGATCCAGCCGCAGTTCGAACAAATCCGGCGGTTGACGCATTCGAACAGCGAATTCGAGGTCCGTGTACGATGTGATTACGCCAACGACTCGGGAATGCGGACGGCGTCCAGCAGAAGCGCGCGCGGTCATTCGTCATTTCAACTTCGTGATTCCCTGAAGCATTCGTTCGACGTACTTGGCCAAAATGTCGAACTCGAGATTCATCAAGTCACCCGCCTCCGCGCGATCCAGATTGGTGTGCTTTTTCGTATACGGCACAATCCAAGCGACGAAACTCTTTGGAAGAATTTCAGCGACCGTAAGGCTGATTCCATTGACCGCAATCGACCCTTTTAAAGCGATATAATGGGCGAACTTAGCCGGCAATTCTACTTCCAATCGAAAATCTGCGCCAGCCTTCTGAAAGGCGACGACCGGTGACACACAATCAACGTGCCCTTGCACGAAATGCCCACCGAACCGCTCCTTCGCGCCCAGAGCGCGCTCAAGATTTACCGAGTCTCCGCGCTGCAAATGCTTTAGATTTGTGCATGCCATTGTTTCCGCCAAAAGATCGAAACCCAGAGCGTTTCGGTGATGCGAGTTTAGTGTGAGGCAACAACCGTTGACGGCCACGCTACCGCCGCGCCGCATTTTCTTCGTGAGATGCGGGGCGGCAATTTTCAATTCAATGCCATCCTTCTCCGCACGAACCGAAATCACGCTGCCGACTTCTTCAATCAGACCGGTGAACATGACGATCCACTTCTTAGATCAATTCAGCGGCTCTCGGCAAATCAATAGCCACGACCGGGGAAATGACGACCCACCGCCTTCGGTCCTCGCGGCGACCTACGGCGCGGCGGGCGAATAACGAATGCTGAACGAATGAACTCGAAAGCCGAGTAAAGAGCGATGCGTCGAGCTTTGTCATTCATCATCGATTCGGATTTCGACATTCGGATTTCGTAATTTATGAATTGGAGTCGATTCATGTCTATTCATGGTTAGAAACCAACCAACGATGATCGGTAGGTCACATACGAAGCCCGGGCCACGTGCACGCTCGCAGAATCTCCTTACGAGGGCGCGCGTCGCGGTTCTTTCCGGTATTTTATTTTTGTCCGGCATTGGAGCGCTGATTTTCGAAACTCTGTGGTTGCGATTAAGCGGGTTGGCGTTTGGCAACTCAGTTTGGGCTGCGGCATTGATTCTCTCCAGTTTCATGGGAGGCCTGGCGTTGGGAAACGCACTCGCCGCATGCTCGAGAATTCGGCGATGGCGGCCGCTTCATTTCTACGCTGTGCTGGAGGTGCTTGTCGGTTTCTTCGGGTGCACAATTGTTTTTGCTCTTCCGGTGCTTGGCGACTTGATGCGACCCGTGTGGCAAACGCTGTGGAATTATCAGCCGACTCTCCTCGGACTGCGGTTCATCGTGTCTTTCCTGATCCTGCTCGTGCCGACAACGGCCATGGGTTTGACGTTGCCCGTTTTAATCGAAGACCCAGTTTTGCGACGAACGAATTTTGGTCGGGCAATCGGTCTTCTTTATGGCTCGAACACATTAGGGGCAGTAGCTGGCGCTGTGCTCGGCGAAGGTTATCTCATTGAAGCATTTGGGCTTCATGGCACCGGCCTAGCGGCCGGTTTGGCGGTTTGCCTCGCTGCGGCGATCGCTTTGTTGATCGCAAAAATTGATGACGACACCGACGCCCTCATTTTACAGCGAACCTTTCCGCTGCGCTTCAATGCAGGCTATCGACTACCGTGGCGCTTGCTTTTCGTCAGCTTTGGGACCGGCTGCATTTTTCTTGCGCTGGAGGTGATTTGGTTCCGGTTCCTGCGCCTGTATGTCGCTTCGTCTCCGACCGCGTTCGCGGTCATGCTCGCTGTTGTGCTGGCGGGTATCGGCCTCGGCGGCATTGTGGCTGGCGCGATACACCGCCGCTCGACGCGACTGAATCACTTGCTTCCCGTCCTCTTGTTGTTGGCAGCGATTTTGACCCTTCTCTCATATCTATTTTTTCCAGGCGAGCTAATTCAGGCGCGTACGGGCGTGTTTGATCTCAAATGGTGGCAGATTGCGCTGTTGTCCATCGCCGTGATGTTCCCCGTGGCCTTGCTCTCAGGAATTCTGTTTCCGTCCATCGTAGCAGATGTTCAGGCGAGCGTGGAAGACCGGATGAACAGCACTGGGATCACGACGTTGTTCAATACTGCGGGAGCGGCGGTGGGCCCGCTCGTTACAAGCTTCGTCCTCCTCCCAAGCATCGGCTATCAGTGGAGTCTCATACTTTGCGCTGCGGGATACGCTTTGCTCAGCACCCTCACGACCGACCGCGCAGGTTACTTGTTGCCCCGAATGCTCGCCTCGGGACGAGTCCGTCGGACCGTGGGACGTTCGGGAATCGGTTTAGTCGTCGCTGGGCTTTGGACCGCAGTGATTCTCATTCTGGCAATTTTTCCGTATCGACGCGCTGAAGCGCATTTCGCGCATGCGAGCCATCTTTTCGAGGTGGACGACCGGGGACATGTGCTGGCGCACGTAGTGAAAAGGATTGAGGGGACCTCTGACACATGGCAGTTGCTGCGGCGCGATCTTTTCGGCGAACCATACTATTATCGGCTGTTGACGAATGCATTTTCGATGTCGGCCACAAATCCGTACGGCCAACGCTACACGAGATTGTTTGCTTATCTTCCGTTGGCTTTTCGGCCGGAATCAGAAGACGTGTTGCTTATTTCCTATGGTTGCGGGGTCACAGCGGATGCGTTTCTTCATGGGTCGCACGTTAAGCGGATGGATGTGGTGGACATCTCCAAGGAAGTGTTCGCCCTGGCTGATTTCTATTCTAGCAGCAATTACTCTAATCCGTTGCGTGATCCGCGCGTGCGCGCAGTTGTGCAAGATGGTCGCTTTTTTCTTCAAGCGAGTCCGCGACAGTACGACATTATCTCTGGTGAGCCGCCTCCGCCGAAGGTAGCGGGCTCGGTTTATCTCTATACGGAACAATTTTTCTCGCTCATGAACAGCCGGCTGAAGGAAGGCGGAATCGCGAGCTTTTGGCTGCCGGTTAATCAGTTGAAAGTCGAGGAAGCGAAAGCAATTCTTCGCGCATTTCATAATGCTTTCCCGAACTCATCGGTTTGGGCTGCCAATCAGGACTGGATCATGATGGGTATCAAGGGACCGGGACGCAGCGTCAGTGAAGAGGAAATTCGGCGATTGTGGAGGGAGCCGGCCACTGGCGCAGATTTGAGTCGAATCGGCATCGAGGTCCCACAACAATTGGGCGCCCTTTTCCTCATGGATGGCGAAGAGATCGATCGGATCACCCATGACGTCGCGCCGCTGACGGATAATTATCCGAAGCGGCTGAGCGACGCGTCGTGGGACGACGAAGCAAGCCACCGGTTTGCTTTTAGGTATCTGGAAGCGCCTTCCGCCGTTCAACGCTTTCTTCACTCTGAGTTGGTTAATTCTATCTGGCCTGAGACGCTGAACGAATCACTGGAATCATTTTTTATCCTCCGGCAAACGCGATATCTCTCCGAATGGATTGGAAGCAACAAGTTGGCCGAACTGGACCTTTATCTGCGTCATTCCGGTTTGCGAATACCTGTCCTGGAGGTGCTCGGGAGTGATGCATTCCGGCTCGCAATCGCCGAGCGAGTGGCGAAGCAAGCGCAAGAGCCTCCGCTCGACACCATGCCCGATCTGGTTGCGGGCGCGCTGGCGCGGCGGGACCTCAACGGAGCAATTCGGCTGTTGGAGAATAAGAAAGATCGTGGCGTGTTTACTCTCAACGAGACACTCCTGCTTACCTACCTTTACTGCTTGAACGGCAGTGTCGCGAAAGCGGAAGCGCTGGTGGCGAACAACGCCAACTTAATCAAGAAAGATTGGTTCGTTGATTGGCTGTGGGAAAAATTAGAAAACGATTTCGGGTTCCATCCACCCACCCACCACGAATAATTTAACCGCGGATGACGCGGATAACGCGGATGACCAACGTTTTGTCATGTCGAGCGGAGTCGAGACATCTCTAATCATTGACCATGCCACATGATTACAACTTCTGGATCTACATTGTCACGGATCGGAATCACTCGGTTCTTTATATCGGTGTGACCAATCGGCTCTCGCGGCGGGCTTGGGAGCACCGAGAGGGCACCGCAGCCGGATTCGCGTCCAAGTACCAATGAAAAAAGCTCATCTATTACGAACATTATCGTGATGTCCGCGATGCGATCGCTCGGGAATCGCAATTAAAGAAATGGTCGCGATCGAAAAAATCGAACCTAATTAATCGATTGAACCCATGTTGGGACGATCTTGGTGCCGATGCGCTGCAAGCCAGGTAAATCGAGAGATTTGATTCGCTCACTTCCCGTTCGCTCAGCCTTCGGCCTTCCCGTCTATGTCGTGGCTTCCCGAGCCGCTCCATTCTCAACTGCGCGGAGTTTACCCTGAGTGATCCCGCAGACGCGGGAGAGTCGAACGGGCTCCGCTTCGAAATGACATTGCAGCATCGCTTAGAATGAAAGCGCGTCGTGCGGGAGCAGCGGCAAGCATCCGAGCGCCCAGATCCCTACAATCTAAATCTGCCATATCCGTGCCATCCGCGTAATCAGCGGTCGCTAAAAAAATTCAAAAAAAACTGAGAAAAAAGCTTGCCAGCCCTTGGCCTGTTCCGCTAGACGGGAAAGTTGACGCGACAAACACCCCCATTTGGCCGTTCAAAAAAAGTTTAAAAAAAGTGAAAAAAAAGCTTATCAGGGCATTAGAAATTTAATAACCCTGCCGAAACCTAACCAAACCAATGGAGAAACTAATGACTAAAAATATGCTAAATAAACGTGGATTCCTTCGCGCCGCTTTCATTGCGAGCGTCGGATTTCCCTTAATTTTTGCATCGAACGCAATCGCTCAGTTGGCGGCTCCGGCTGCGCCACCTCCTCCTCCGGCCCCGGGTGCGGCAGCCCCAACGGCTGAGGTCGAACGCGTGATTGTGACCGGATCGAACATCCCCACAGCGGAAGAAACCGGCCCCAACCCGGTGGATACCTACCGGCCACAGGACATTGAGAAATTGGGTGTTCGGAGTGCCCAGGATCTGCAAAATATCATTCCACAAGAGGCCGGCGGTACCACCAACCAGAACCTCAACAACGGACAGCCTGCCGGCACCGTGGAATTGAATCTGCGCGGTATACTCCCCAAAGAGACGTTGGTTTTGATCGATGGCAAACGGTACGCCGGTCAACCGTTGGGCAGCGCCGGGGGTAGCAGCGGTAACGACATTAACCTGATTCCCTTCCCCATAATTGATCACATCGACATCCTCAAGGATGGCGCCTCGGCTGTGTATGGCGCGGACGCCATATCTGGTGTGGTCAACTTCTTTTTGATACACAAATTCCGTGGACTCGAGATTGGGGGGACTTACGGGAACACAAACCTGGGAGCCTCCAATGAGATGGGCGAATGGGAGGCATGGATCAAAGCCGGCACCGGAGATGACAAGACCGATATCGTGGTCGTCGCCGATTTCTTTTATCGTACTGGTGGGATCTTTTCCCGCGACCGAGATATCAGCAGCAATGGGGACCAGACTGATTTTGGCGGTTTTGATGGTCGCAGTTCGAATTTCCCCGGCCGCCTTCAATCAGCAGGTGGTGGTTCTGGCGGGAGTGTCCGCCTACTTCCGAGTTTGTTTTTCGGCCCGGGCGGAACGCCTATATTCGGCGTGAACACGCCGCTGCCACACTCAGCGCCCAATCGCAATACTTCTCCCTTTTATATTAGTCCCATAGTGCTCGGTCTTAATCCTTCGGGTGGGAACGGCCTTTCAAACCCTGGGACGCGGAACTCAGCCAAACAATTCCGGGATGGGGACTACGTGGGCTTTAACTTCGCCGCTTTCACGTCAGCCATGCCGGTGTCGGATCGTCAGAGCTTCTACGGTTCGTTCACCCGGGACATATGCGACAAGTATCTGACGGTGTTTATGGACTTTATACATACCCGCTCGTTTTTCGATCAAGTCGCGGCACCTGTGCCCTTTGCACCCGATCCGTTTAAGAACCCGGGCCAATTTGTAGGGGTTAGTGGTCCTAATGATTTCAGTGTGCCACTCTCGAACCCGTTTAATCCGTTCACCGTAGCGGACGACGTTTGGATATCGCCTGACGGGACCGAAGTCCCGATCACTACGCACGTAAAGTTTCGCGGCATTAACGACACCGGCCCGAGGCACGAAAAGTTCACTTATCAGTTTGACAACTTTGACGTCGGACTGAGGGGTGAGATGGGAGAATTTGCCGATTATCTCAAGACATGGAACTGGGAACTCGGTTTCCGTTACTCCCGGAATGAAGGGACGCAGCAGTCCGTAGGCGAGGTCAGCCAGCCCGGTTTGCGCGACGCCTTGTTGGATACCGATCCGGCCACGGCATTTGATCCGTTCCTGAATTTCCATGCTCACAACACCGCGGCGGCCAGGGGGAGAGTTTATGTCACTCTGAATAATTCCGGCACGTATGAGCTGCCTATAGGTTACGCCACAATTAACGGTGACTTGTTTAATCTTCCGGGCGGGCCAGTTTCCTTTGCGATTGGCGGTGAGTACGATGCGCCGAGATATACCCGGAACCGCGACGCGCTAAATAACACGTTTAGCAGCATTGGCTCAGTGGACGGCCAAAGCTTTAAGGTGAACCGGGATGTCTGGTCAGTTTACGAGGAAGTGCGGGTGCCAATCACCAGCCCAACCTGGAACTTCTGGGGCTTCTACAGCTTTGAGGTTGACTTCGCTGAGCGGGAGGAATGGTTCAGCCAGAACACTTCTTCGGTTCTAGTACCACGGCTGCCGTCGGCGGGCTCCGAGTATAACACGCAGAAGCCAAAGATTTCTATCCGCTGGCAACCGCTTGATCCCAAGTATATCGGAGCGCTGACTTTGCGCGGCAGCTATACCGAAGCGTTTCATGCGCCGACGCTAGGGGAGCTTTCGCCCGCGGGCACGGAGAGCTTCCCGGCGGTCATCGATCCATTTTCCAGTCAGACTGACATCCAGATCGAGGAACTCATTTCCGGAAATCCCAACCTGCACCCGGAAGTGGCCTACGAATGGACTTACGGAGCCGTGTACAGCCCGAAATGGCTCAAGGGTTTTACGGTGAGCGCGGATTGGTGGCATATCGACATGCGCGACATCGTGTCACCCCTCGGCGCGCAGTTCATTGTCGAGCATAATCCGCCGGTACCCCAACCTCCGGGCCCTATTCAGAGTGGGCCCTTGGTATTTCGTGGTCCTAATGAATTGCCCGGTATAGACATAGCTGGTCCAGTCTTAATGGTCATCGATCCCAGTAACAACCTTGCTGGGGCGATTTTTGAAGGTCTGGATTACGAAGCGATCTATATCCTGGATTCTACGATCTTTGGCGGCAGCGATTGGGGCAGAATAACGACCACGGTCAATGGCACCTGGCTCTCCAGGGCCGAGCTCCAGACTGGACCCGACGCGAAACGATTCGGTATCGCCGGCGAGTTCCTGCCCTCGGCATTCAGCTTGACCAATTCGCTGCCACGGAATCGGGCTAATTTCAGTATCTACTACGACGGCCCGGCGGACACATGGGCGGGTGGCTTGGATGTCGGCGCGGTAGTCCATTGGATCGGCCAATATGAAGATGACAATATCTCGATAACGGGTGGCAAGGGCCAAACCCCGAGAACAATCCCGCCAGGTGGCGAAGTGTTTAAGCCAGCGAAGGATGGACCGGGAGCGGTGTTTTTCCCCGCTGGCTCGGAGTCTCCGAATGCGCGGAAAGTGGCAGCGTGGACTACCTTCGATCTCATCTTAAATTACACGTTTAACCTGCCACCGCCGGCGCCCGCAGAGGTGCCCGGCTTTGCCAAGGACGGCGGCAAAAACGTGAAGAGCGGCAAGGAGGGCAAGGAGAAGAATGTGATTCCAGTATCCACGGCCGAGTACGGCTGCAACAACTGGAGATGGTGGCTCAACAACACGACGATCACTCTGGGCGTTCAAAACGTAACTGACGAAGATCCGCCATACGTGTCTGGTAACTTTGAGAACGGCTACGACGAATCGGTTGCCTCGATCAAAGGCCGGTTCTGGTTCGTCGGCTTGAAGAAGCGATTCTAAAGCGCAGACCGAAATTAATTCACAGCGGCCGGGCTCTTCACGGGGTCCGGCCGTTTTGCTTTTCGAGACTGCGGGTCAGCGCGGGATCGCAGTAGCGACATGAAAAACGACTACATTAGGACGGGCAAGCGCCGTCTGGCGCGACATGTTTATAGTTATCAGAAAACCGATTGGATAAGCTCCGCTAGGAGCGTCATGTGAGCGCGCGGAAATGGCTAACAGCTACACGCAAATCTATCTGCACGTTGTCTTCGCCGTCTCCGGTCGCGCCTGTGTAATTTCTTCTGCGCGCCGCGAAGAGCTACAAAAATACATCAGCGGAATCGTGACGCGAAAAGGTCAGAAACTGATTGCGATCTATTGCATGCCCGATCACACGCACGTGTTGCTTGGTCTCAAACCAAATATCGCTCCGTCAGATTTGATCGGGGACATCAAAACAGGTTCGACCAATCACATCAACGAACAGAAATGGATCGGATGTAGATTTTCCTGGCAGGAAGGTTACGGCGCGTTCTCCGCTTCCCATTCGCATCTTGATCGGGTGGCCAAGTACATTCGCGATCAAGAAAGGCACCATCGCCGCAAATCCTTTCAGCAGGAATATGTTCAATTTTTGGAGCGCCATCACGTTCC
>QHNR01000011.1 GCA_003218475.1 Verrucomicrobiota bacterium
CCTGCTCAGTTTGATGAATCCGTTGTACATCGGAATCGCCATCGTAGCGCTCATTATCATTGCTGTCGTGGTGCGCTTACTCACACGAGGAAAACCCGAAGGAACAAGCAGCATGATCCGCTGAAACGTGCATGTTGTAGTGTCCGCTGTCCTCAGCGGATTTGCATTCTCGGTTCGCAGCCTCGGATGCGCTGAGAACAGCGCACTCTACAGTTCCCTGGGTGCCCACTAAGGTGTCGGCGCAGCGCCAAAATTTCTTTGACATGCCCATGGGCGCGGTTAGTTTGCGGGCGCTTTTTGCTGGAACGAGGCGGTCCCATGGTCGTTCAAATTGCAAATTTGACGCGGCTTTGGGACTTTTGAATCTCTGGCACGGAGCGAAACCGGTTTGCCGCTCGGATTGCCGCGGAGGCGCTGGGTTGGCGAAAAAAGAGCAGGCCCATGTAGCTCAGTTGGTAGAGCACGTCCTTGGTAAGGACGAGGTCACCGGTTCAATCCCGGTCATGGGCTCGTTGAAGAACTCACGACCGGCAGTGGAGGAAATTAGAAGAAAAGACGAAGTTTAGTTAACCAGGAGAATTGAAATGGCTAAGGAAGCTTTTAAACGCGACAAGCCGCACGTGAATGTCGGCACGATCGGGCACGTGGATCACGGCAAGACCACTCTAACAGCGGCCATCACTGTAGTGTTGAACAAAAAGGGCATGGCCGAAGTGCGAGCATATGAATCGATCGATAATGCTCCCGAGGAAAAAGAGCGAGGAATCACCATCAACACGGCGCACGTGGAATATTCGAGCGACAAACGCCACTACGCACACGTCGATCACTGGCGCGGCACAAATGGACGGCGCTATCCTGGTTGTCTCCGCTGCGGACGGGCCGATGCCGCAGACGCGTGAACACATCCTGTTGGCGCGACAGGTTGGAGTCCCTTCCATCGTCGTTTTCCTGAACAAAGTCGACATGGTCGATGATCCCGAGCTTCTCGACCTCGTGGAAATGGAAGTGCGCGATCTATTGACGCAGTATGAATTTCCAGGCGACAAAATCCCGATTGTCAAAGGCAGCGCGCTCAAGGCGCTGAATGGCGACGCGGAGGCGGAAAAGCAAGTCCTCGCGCTGGTGGAGGCGATTGACGATTACATCCCTGTGCCCGAGCGGCCTGTTGATCAACCGTTCCTGATGCCGATCGAAGACGTGTTCAACATTGAAGGCCGCGGCACCGTTGCCACAGGTCGTGTCGAGCGCGGCGTCCTCAAGAAAATGGGGGAAGTCGAACTGGTCGGTATTCGTCCAACGGCGAAGACCGTGGCGACCGATATCGAAATGTTCCGCAAACTTCTCGATGAAGCGCGCGCAGGCGATAACGTCGGCGTTCTGTTGCGTGGATTAAAGAAGGAGGAGGTAGAGCGCGGCCAGGTTATCGCGAAGCCGGGCTCCATCACGCCGCACAAGAAGTTTAAGGCGGAAGTTTACGTGCTGAGCAAAGAGGAGGGCGGACGTCACACTCCGTTCTTCAGCAATTACCGGCCACAATTTTATTTCCGCACCACGGATGTTACAGGCACGGTTAAACTTCCTGAAGGCGTAGAAATGGTCATGCCAGGAGATAACATCTCTATTGAAGTAGAGTTGATCACGCCTATTGCGATGGAAAAGACGATCCGGTTCGCCATTCGTGAGGGTGGCAAAACTGTCGGTGCTGGTCGCGTGGCCGATATTCTGGATTAAATTGTTGTCATGTCGAGCGAAGTCGAGACATCTCTAATTTGATGATTCGAGAGATTCTTCGGCTCCGCTGCGCTTCGCTCAGAATGACGATTAAGAATACGCCAGTAACTCAATTGGTAGAGTAGCGGTCTCCAAAACCGCCTGTTGGGGGTTCGAGTCCCTCCTGGCGTGTGGCTACCGCCGCGTTAAAGGGTTGAATTGTTGAAGCTTTAAACCGGACGAAGTGAACTTGCTGCGTGATTGGCCGCTTTAACCCTTCAACGTTTCAACGAGTCACGATTTCATTTTAAATGATCACCAGGATTAAGAACTTCTTCGGCGAAGTGAAAGTCGAGCTGCAGAAATGTTCGTGGCCGTGGGACCCGAAAGAGAAAGGATTTCGCCGTTACAAGGAGCTCATGGACTCAACGCTGGTGGTCGTTATCGCGATGCTGTTACTGGGCGGCTACGTCGCGCTGTTTGACTTCGTTCTGGTGAACGTTGTGCACTTTTTCACTCGAATACACTGATTATGGGACAGACACTCGCAGGGAAAGATCAATGGTACGTCGTGCACGTGCTTTCAGGGCAGGAGAACAAGGTGCGCGAGAACATCCTCAAGCGCGTTAAAACAGAGGAAATGGGCGACTTGATTTACGATGTGCTCGTTCCGACCGAGCGCGTATCGGAGATTAAAAAAGGGAAAAAAAGCGAGACGACGCGGAAATTTTTCCCCGGCTATCTGATCGTTAACATGCATTTGCTCGACGAAAATAATCAGCTCGTCGGACGCACCTGGTATTTCATCAGGGATACACCCGGCGTGATCGGATTTGCCGGGACGAAGGACAAACCGATCCCGATGCGACAGTCCGAAGTGGACAGCATGTTGGCGCAAATGAAGGAGCGCGAAGAAAAAGTGAAGCCGAAGGTCAGCTTCGAGGTTGGCGAATCGGTGAAAGTGGCTGACGGCCCCTTCCAAAATCAGACTGGAATCGTCGAAGAGATTGACCCCGAACGGGGCAAATTGCGCGTGTCCGTCACTATTTTTGGTCGCGCCACTCCTGTGGAACTGGAATATTGGCAGGTCGAACGCGGCTAAAATTCCGCTTTAACGTTTCAACAATTCAACGCTTTAACGAACTACAATGGCTAAAGAAAAAGTAGCAGAAATAAAACTTCAGATTCCAGCTGGCCAGGCTAACCCTGCACCGCCAGTGGGTACCGCTCTCGGCCCCCGCGGCGTGAACATCATGGCATTCTGCAAGGAATTTAACGCCGCTACGCAGAAACAAGCCGGCGACATTCTCCCGGTCGTCATCACCGTTTACAAAGACAAATCCTTCTCGTTTATTACGAAGAGCCCGCCTGCCGCTGTTCTGTTGAAAAAAGCGGCAAACATCGCCGCTGGTTCGAAAGAGCCAAACAAAACGAAGGTCGGCAAAGTGACGCGCAAACAAGTCATGGACATCGTGAACACGAAACGCAAAGACCTCAACGCTCACGACGACGAAGCAGGCTTTCGCATCATCGCAGGTACGGCTCGCCAAATGGGCCTTGAGATCGCCGACTAAGGTAGACATCAACCGCGAATAACGCGGATTTCACGGATTCGGAGCGGCCGCCGCGGCGACCTGGTTTTAGTTGCCAGTCGAAACGATCTTACCTCAGCAGGCGATCGATGTCTTGTTTATGAGCGGGAGAAATCTCGGGGAGGAAGAGTCGACATTTTTTTATCCTATTTGTAAAATTCGCACGTGTTGCCACGTTCTCCATCTTTCTATACGTTGTACAAACAGGGTCGATTTCGCAGGCGTGCTGTGACTGAAGCCGATCTACACGAGGCTATTGAACAGAAAGAACGTTTCGCAGTAGCAATATTAGCTTTCGTTCTGCAATACGACGAAGAATTCGGTAGTGGGTCCAAACTGACCCACTACCAAGAATTCCAGAAGACCTTCGTTGAGAAAATTTGCAACGTTACATCAACCGAAAGGATTGCAATTTTCGTCGAGATCGATGGGTGTGGCGATCTCGAGTTAAGAATCGGCAAACAATCGTATTTCTTCGAATTTAAACTTGGAGATCCGAACGACGTTCTCAAAGAGAAGCGAAAGAAAGAAAACCTGAACGAAGAAGAGATCTTCTTGCGCGAAGGAGGATATGGCTACGGCATCCAGCAAAGATGCCTGACATGTGGAACAGCTGGAAATTACATTGTCCTCGGGAGCAAACGGTTCGATGTGAAAAGAAATTCTCCGAGTTTGGTATGTTTTTCTAAAACATGGAGCGACATTTACGACTGCGATGGCAAATCGGATCTAGCAAAAGATCTTTTCAGATCCCTCGGGTCTTTGAAGATTGAACCATTTACTCATATGATCACCAAAGAATATCGGGTTGCTAAATCAGCAACAGACGCAGCAAAGCTTCATGCAGTGTTGGAAGAGGTGGCAAAGATTTTCGATTTCAAGGGATTTAAATGGGAAGTCGAGCCTGATGGAAGTGGCATTGGCATAAATTTCTCGAAGAAGGGTTTAAACGGCTGGTGCGGGTATGGCTACGAGTCCACGAAGCCAGCCATTTGCTTTTATTGCAAAGATACCAAAGGCGCCAAGAGCATTGAGTCTCGACTGCGCAAGAAATTCCCCAATAGCAAGTCGCTAAGGATTGATTCGGGTACGGTGCCGGAAATCACTCAAGAAGACGATTCCCTGACTGATCAGGATTGGTTCGACTCTGTCTTTGAGTCGATCTTTCTGAGGCCGCAGCAAACATAATCGCGTAGAGCTTATGTGTTGTCGATTCGGTTCTGAACCGCTTATGGGAGGTTCTTAGCTAGTCCCAAATACTCCCACCGCTGCAACGCGATCGGCACGTTGCCATTTTTCCAAAGGAAATCGTGGAATGCGCGGAGATTAAATTTGTCGCCTTGTTGCATACGCGCGTCGGCGAGAAATTTTAGGATTTGCAACTTTCCGATCTGGTACGTAATGGCCTGCCCGGGGCCGGTGGTAAACGCGATTGCTTCCTGGCGCGCGGTCTGTTCATCCATTGGGACTTTCTTCTGAAAATATTTGGCAGCTTGTTCGAGCGTGAATTCGCCGAGCGCGAGTTTCACGTCCACTTCCACCCGCAGCGCGCGCAGTCGCATGAAATTGTAAATAATCTCGCGAGTGTGCGGGCTGTCGTCGAACAAGCCGGCCTGCAGCATCATTTCTTCGGCGTAAAAGCCAATCCCTTCGTTCGCGCCGGAATCATAGTAATGCCGTCGAATGGGGTCTTCGTGTTTCCACGAGAGACAAAGCTGAAAATAATGACCGGGAATTCCTTCATGAACGGTGATGGGCCGCGGATCCATCGCCGTCGCTCGCCAGAAGTAGCCAAGTTTTTCTGACGGCTCAGGTACGTAGCGGATGCAATTCTCTTTCAACCGCGACGGCGACGTGAAGTCGTCGTTCTCAGTAAAGCCGAGAGCGCGCAAGTATTCCGGAGTCGGTCGAAGCGTGTAATGCTGGACCCAATCCGGAACGGTGAGGATGTCGCGCTGCTCGAGAAATTTCCGGATTTGAAGCTCTTTCTCAGCTGCGTCTTTGATCCAGCCATTGATGTCACTTGCAATCTTGAGCGGCGGCACATCTGTCTTCCGGTTCTTCTCAAACGTTTCAAACGCGACGGCTCGATTCCATTCCTGCCGTCCCATTGCCAGCAGTTCCTCCGGCGCGAACGGTATCAGTGCGACATTTCGCAAAAACCAGACGTACGCGTCGCGACCGAGCGCTGTTTGCTGCGGAAGCTTCGGCAGGTTTTCTTTGAGCTGCCGCTGAAATTTCTCCAGCGCATCGGCTGCTTGTTCGCAAGCGCTGTTTAGATTTTCCGGGTTCGGAGTCGTGGATTTTATGAGTGCGCTCGACATTTTGCGGAGACGCTCGCGAATGCCGTCGAGGTTCTGGATCGCGACGCTTGCAAACGGCGCCGGCGGATTCTCGAGGTTCTCCGAGCCTTGCTGCAGGATCGACGGAATATTCTCGACTCGCGTGAGAATCTCGCGACTCCGTGCTTCCCCGTAAGGCGCGGGAATGGTAAGCGTTTCCGCCAGCGCGGTAAGCGTCTGCTCAACGTAAAAATTCGGATCGCGTTTCCAGCGCGGATTTACGTCGAGTTCCCAACGAACCCGTGACAGCGCAGAGCCGATCAACTTGTAATCGACCTGATGTGGAATCGGCCAGCCGTTCGGATCAATCTTCTTCCAACGCGCTTCGAATTGTTCGAGGCCCTTGTGTCGGCTGTCGATGCTCGCTCGCGACCAATCGCGAGTGCCGCTTGGCCGCTCCATTCGGTTAACATCATCACCTGTGAACGGCGCATATTTCGCGCGCCATGTCCAGAAGTCGTCGGCCAGCTTTTCGAGTGATTCAGCGGCGGCAATGTTCGCGACACAAATCGCGACTAACGCGGTCAGGGCGAGGCGCGGTTTCATTCTTCGCTGTCCGACGTGCGCCGAAGCGTGATGACGACGGGATCTTTGCCCGGGCGGTACATCGAGAATCCGTAGCAAATCGCGGCGGATTTTTCGCGCGCATAGCGAATGTGGTTGAGCTTGTCACCCCAGCGTTCGATGTACGAGCAGTTTGCTGTTTTCTCACTGCCGGGGATCGGGACGTAACGATTTTCGGTGAATGTAAGAAACGCGCTCTCGCCGGGCAACGGAAAGGGCGTTGCCCAATTTGGCGAAAGCCGGACGAAGCGCTTTCGCGGCAGATCCAGCGCAAACACTGTTGTTCCATCGCTGCTGTTGAGATGCAGATCAAAGAACGCGAGACGCAGCGTGCCGTCGAACAGAAACCGGCGTTCCGGATTCTGACTATCATGCAAAATTCCGTACGCGCCTTCGAAGCCCTCAAGATCGCCAAACGGCGTGTCGGTTCCGGATTTCAGGTGGCGCAGTAAATAATGCGCGCCGTGACCGGGCATATTCACCTGATCGGCCTCATCGTTTGGATCTTCACGCAGCACGAGCTCAAACGCGCCATCCGGCGATTTATAGGTTGGCGTCGGCGTCGCCGATTCGTTAGGGGACTCGCTGGATTCGGGAGAAGCACCGGGCGGAGGTGAATTTGTCGCTTCAGGCTCGACATTTGTGAAATACGGCGACGTCTTTGCGTCGGTGTACCACGGCGGCGCCGCATCGAGCTTTTTCAGTCCTTCGCCGCGCGGTTTGATCATCCAGTACTCGACGATTTTGTGCGGCTTTTCCCTCGTGAATACAATCGTTTGGCCGCTCGAATCGAAAATCGGCGCAACGTCCTGACCGGAGTTATCATTCGTCAGTTGCCGCAGTAGCTTTCCGTCTTCGCGATAGAGATACAGATGGGAGTAACTGATTCCCTCCGCTTGGAGATACCGAATGGCAATTACGATTTCCGAATCGCCCCGCGCGATCGTCACCAGGAGCGAAAATACTCCGGCGACAGCCAATATTCGAAGGGTCGGGCGCATCAGCGAAGAGGGAGCTGGATTGTGCTCGCGTGCGTAGCGTCGTGATAGATCTGCACGTGACAGGTGCGCGCGTCCTTCGCCGTCTCCTCAGCAACGACTCCCCCAAGCAATAATTCTTTGCCAAGAAATCGAAATTCACTGCGGTGACGACCAGACGCAGGCGGCTGCCTTTCATTAGTTGTCGCGCGATGAACAATCCTGGGTTGAAATCGCATTTCAAAATCTCGCCCGACTTAACGAGCCTGGCTTCGCGCAACGACTCGCGGTAGCGCAGCCGGCCCAGGGAGCTCCACAACGCGATTGTTGTTCCGTCCGGCTGGACTTCGTAAAGATCGCACTCAAGATCGACATCGGGAGTATCGATTGAGAGCCATAGGGTCACCGCGGGACAACCAACCAGCGGCGTCTCATTTGGCAATGGATCCGTATGATACACCAAACCATCATTAGCGATGCTGAGCGCAAACGTCTGATCGATTGCGGCGGTTTTGTCTTTCGGGTCGATTCCTTCAACGAATTCGCCGCGGTGTGTGTCCAGCGGATCATATGTGAATTTGTCGGCGCCGTCAGTCGGCTGCATTTCAGTTAGCGCGCCGGAACGAAATACTCCATTGGCATCGCCGTCCTTCGACACGAGATAAAATGTTTTCGCATTAGCAAATCAATGCACCGAAATCATCGGCGTACTTGCATTCGCCGTTTGCGCCGGAGTTGCTTGGGGGGAGGAGATAATATGCGACGCGGCTCCTGAGAAATGGCGGCTTCGGGCCCCTTTTCATCGTCCAGTCGTACCACTGGCGATGCAGATCATTAAGGTCGACAATCGCAGCCGGACCAAATTTTACTCCGGCGACCTCATCGGTCGGCGTACGCGTGCCGGCATGGTCCCACGGACCGATGATCAGAAAATGTTTCGCTCGTGCTTCCGGCGATGCTTTCGCAATGTGATCCCGGTAAAACGTGAGCGCCCCCAGTTCATCGCCATCATATTGGCCGGTAATCGTCAGGATCGGCAATGCGATTTTTTGAAACTGATCGCGCGCCGGAAGCATCGCGTCGTAGTACGCGTTGACCATGGGATGTTTGAGAATGCGCTGGAAATTGACGGAGGGATTTCCGACAAAGGAATCGAGCGATTTAAATGGAAGGTGTTTCTTGTAGGCGTCCAAGAATTTCGTGCGCCAGAATTTGGAATCAGCGAAAAGATTGTTCTGTGCTGCCCGGCCACTTGTGAGCGTGAACCACTGCACGTCGTAAGTCATCCCGATGTTGTTGTAGGATGGATAATCGAGGCCAGGATGCGCGGCTGCCGCGGGGACAATCGTCGCCAGATGCGGCGGGGATTCTTTCGCTGTAGCCCACTGGTCGAACCCCGCGTAAGACCCACCCCACATCGCGACTTTACCGTCGCAGAAAGGCTGCTTCGCAAGCCACTCGACGACGTCGTGACCGTCGCGCGGTTCATTTGCAAATGGCTCAAAGTCGCCGCCGGAATTTCCACGACCGCGGACATCCACGAGCGCGAACGCATAACCATGCGACGCGAAGTAGGCGCCGCGGGCGTGATAGGTATCTGAAATGTAGGGCGTGAGCGTGAAGATCACTGGCGTCTTTTGTGGCGATCCATCGGGTGTTTTCGGCAAATACAGCGTTGCGTTCAGTTCGACTTGGTCGCGCATCGGAATCTTAACACCCCATCGGAGATCGTAATCTGCGGGAGGTTTCGATGGCGATGGCGCTGGACTGGGAGACTGCGCTTGCAGCATTCCACAGGTCCCAATCGTCAGAGCAACGAGCAGATGTAAGGAAGCGGCACGGATGCCGCTCAACGCTTTTGTCATGCGAGGATTGAAGCGAAGCGCCCGACGGAAACAAGGGTTGCTTTGAGTACCCAAAAGCGACGCGAAGACGCGTGCGCACTCCTAAAGTCCGCCATCGGACGGACTCGTCCCGTGGCGAGCTTTCGCGAAGCCTAACCAGGCGTCCGGTGAAATTTCGCACGGAGTGCTTTTGGAGTGCAATGCGTCCTCGCATCGCTTTCATGATTTGCAGGAAAGCGTGTTTACGAGACGATAGATAAATGGCCCGCCGATTCTCGAGCAGTGTGCAATTGCAAAAAGCGATGGCTCCGAAAACGGCGTCAAAACCTCCCCGCGAGCGGAACGAAGAGACTATCCCATGGTTTCGGACAGAGCTGTTCTGCACTAGTGCAGTATTTCTCGTCGCGCTTCTCCTTTATTGCTGCACGCTGGCGCCCACAGTCACGCTGACCGACAGCGGCGAATTGATAGTGGTCGCTCACGGGCTCGGTGTCGCGCATCCACCGGGCGTCCCTCTCTGGATCATGCTTGCCCATCTTGCATCGCTTGTGCCACTGGGAAATGTCGCGGTGCGAATCAATTTTTCGTCCGCTCTTTTCGCAGCGCTCGCTTCCGCAATGCTCACTCTGGTGGTGGCGGAGTTAATAATCACGGCTTCATATCTCCGGAAGACGAAGGAGCGAGGTGCGCGGAATAAGAGAAAGACTGCGGATTCCGCGGTCGACCCCGTTTTGACTTTCGCGCCTGCGGTTGGCGCAGGGCTGCTGATGGCATTTTCACGCACGCTTTGGTCGTATGCGACAATTGCCGAGGTTTATACTCTCAACACGCTGCTGATCCTCACAGTTTTCTTTCTGATGCTTCGGTGGCGGCGGTGCATCGTTGCAGATCAAACGAATATCAGCTCAGCGATTACGATCCACGACAGTTGGCTTTATGCCGCCGCGCTCGTTTTTGGGTTGGCGCTGGGAGTTCATCACGTCACGGTCGGGCTGACGCTCCCCGCCCTTGGGGTTCTCGTCTGCAGGACCGAGGGCCTGAGATTTTTTACCAGCCGCCGGTTGCTGTATGCCGCGCTGATTTCGATTGCCGCGCTGCTCGCTGTTTATGCCTATTTGCCGT
This sequence comes from Verrucomicrobiota bacterium, assembly GCA_003218475.1. Lineage (GTDB taxonomy): Bacteria > Verrucomicrobiota > Verrucomicrobiia > Chthoniobacterales > UBA10450 > Udaeobacter. The sequence continues at coordinate 10,155 of QHNR01000011.1, forward strand.
TTGCAGCCTGGCGATCCCCGGTCATTAACTGGGGCAATCCGCGTTCACTGCAAGAGATTTGGTGGCATGTAACCGGCCGCCAATATCGCGTGTTCCTCTCCTTTAGTCCGTCAATGATGGGAACCCAGTTTTTTGAATTTTGCCGAATGCTCCTGCGCGAATTCGGACCTGCGTGGCTTCCTTTGTCCCTTGTTTTGGCCTTTGCCGGGTTGCGGAGCGCTTTCAGGCAGGACCGCACAAGTTTTTGGTTTCTGTTGTTTATCGTCATGGCCGATTTGGCTTACGCCCTGAGCTACGAAATTGCGGAAGACAAAGACGCCTATTATTTACCTACGTTCATTTCGGTCGCGATTGCCGCCGGGTTTGGTATCCGTTGGTTGATTCAGCTGAACGCGTCCAAGGCAATGGCGTTACAAAAAACGTACTGGGTCGCTGCAGCTGCTGTTCTACTCACATCTGCGACAGCGTTCGCGGCGAATTGGCCGTTCAACGATCGGAGGCATTACTTCATCGGAGGCGATTATGTCGAAAATCTGCTCAGCACAATCGAGCCAAACGGGCTGTTACTTACACAAGATTGGCAGGTCGCCGGCCCAATGTTTTATGAACAGGAGGTGGAACGACGCCGGACCGACGTCAAAGTTGTCGATATCAATTTGCTGCGCCGCTCGTGGTACTTCGATTATCTCAAACGCGCTCATCCCGGTCTGGTCGAGCGATCGCGCGACAGGATTGACCCATACGTTGAGGACCTCAAAGAATGGGAGCGCGATCCCGGGGCTTTCGCTCAGAGCCAGCCGCTCACTCAAAAGATTAGCGTGGCTTTTTTGGAGATGGTTCGGTCAATCGTCACGAGCGAAATCAGGTTCGCGCCAGTTTATTTAACGAATGACGTGCTGGCCGCCAACCAATTGAACAGTTATCTGACACAATGGATTCCTCAAACCTATCAACTTATTCCAGAAGGCCTCGTTTTTTGCCTCGCGAGCGACCAGAGTTTTCACGACTCGCCAGACCCGCACCTCCAGACTCGCGGTCTGGCTGATGGGACGATCCGATTCGAGAAAGACGACGTGGTTAACCTGAAGGTGTTGCCCACCTATACCAGCATGCTCGTTAATCGCGGACGTTACCTGGCTTTGTTCAATCAAGACGAGCGCGCCATCCTTGCATTCAAGGAAGCGCTCGCGCTCAATCCCGGAGTCGCCGCGGCGCGAGAAGGGCTTGCGCAAAGCGAGGCGAAACTGCGCAAGCCTTAACACTAAATGGCAACTTGCCTGCCACGTTTGCACATTCCTTCCTTGCCAGCGTTCCACATCGCTTCTAAACGAGCGGGATGAAAATCACGTCTTGTATTTTTTTAGTTTCTCTGTGTTTCGGCGTGTCGGCGCACGCGGCCGATCAATCAATCGCGCTTAAAGCCGCACGGATGTTCGACGGTAAATCGAACGCGCTCGCGCAAAACGCCGTCGTTATCGTACTCGGCGACAAAATTGTCGATGCGGGAAGCAACTTGCCGATTCCCAATGACGCACAGGTAATCGACCTCGGCGACGCGACGCTTTCGCCAGGTTTCATGGATGCGCACACGCATCTGACACTTGATTTTTCCGGCGATTACAATCTGCTTCGGTTGAGAGAGGTCGACCTCAACGTCTCGGAGCAAGCCATCATTGCCACGGCGCACGCGCGCGCCACTGTTGAGGCGGGCTTCACTACCGTGCGCGACCTTGGCAGCCATTTCGTCGGCAGCCGCGAATTTGTCGACGTCGCGCTACGTAACTCGATCAATAAGGGGGTGGTCGTGGGCCCACGAATGCTAGTCGCGACGAAAGGCATCGGCGCCACTGGCGGACATTTTGATCCCACCAGCGGGTTTCGCGATTTTCTTTTTGGACGTGAGCCGGACTATACAGACGGCATTGCGGATGGCCCTGATGAAATTCGAAAGGCGGTGCGGTTTGAGGTGAAGAATGGGGCGGATGTCATCAAGGCCGCAGTTTCTGGCGGCGTACTTTCACTCGCCGACGAAGTGGACACTCCGCAGTTGACGCCGGCTGAAATGGCGGCGTTGGTCGATGAATCGCATCGCTTACGCAAGAGAGTGGCTGTGCATTGTCATGGCGACCAGGCGGCGCACGAGGCGATTGAGGCAGGCGTCGATTCGATTGAGCACGGTTCTTTTATGAAACCAGAAACGCTCACGATGATGAAAAAAAAGGGAACATTCCTTACGCCCACACTGATGGCGACGGAATGGATCATGAATAAAATCGATAATTACCCGCAGGCACTACAGGTGAAAGGCAAAGCAGCAGCAGCGGCGCGCTCGAAGATGTTTCGCAACGCACTGAAATTAGGCGTAAGAATTTCTTTCGGCACAGACGCCGCTGTTTTTCCGCATGGTCAGAACGCAAAGGAATTCAAACTAATGGTCGACCTCGGAATGACACCCGTCGATGCATTGAAATCCGCGACCGCAAACGACGCCGAGCTTCTGGGAATCGGACAAAAGGTCGGCACGCTGGAAAAAGGCAAACTGGCCGACGTCATTGCTATGCCGGGCGATCCGACTTCAGACATTACTGTAACCGAGCGCGTTTTGTTCGTGATGAAGGAGGGCAAAATTATTCGACGGGGCGCGCCGACAGTGCAAGGAATTTCCGAATCCACAACGCCGCCAGACATCGCAGCGCCGGTCGATTGATGCGCCCGTGGCAATTTATTGGCGTAAAGTTTTGACAAGGCGGCGATCGCCGCTACTTTCCGTGCTCCGCTCGTGGATGAGACGGGCGGTTTTAAGCAGGAGCCTGGTTGCTGCCAAGTAACCGGGCATTTGAACTGCACTAAAATGCAAACGAATCGAAGCAAACGTTATCGCGCCGCTGCTGAGCAGGTCGATCGAGGCAAGACTTACAGTCTTCCCGATGCTGTCTCGACGCTAAAGAAATTTCCGCCGACAAAGTTTGATCAGACGGTGACGGTTTCGTTCCGACTCGGCGTGGATCCCAAGCAATCTGATCAAATGGTGCGCGGGACCTGCCCACTTCCGCATGGGAGTGGAAAACAGGTGCGCGTACTTGTTTTCGCCGAAGGGGAGGGGGCAAAGGCAGCCAAAGAAGCCGGGGCGGAATTTGTGGGAATGAAAGATCTGATTCAGAAGTGCCAGGAAGGCTTTCAGGATTTTGATGTGGCGATCGCTACGCCTGCGGCAATGGCTGAAGTGCGTAAGCTGGGCAAGGTCTTGGGGCCTCGCGGGTTAATGCCTAATCCAAGAACCGGGACCGTGACCGATGACACTGCGAAAGCTGTGCAGGAGGTGAAGGCGGGCCGCGTAGAATTCAAGCTCGACAAGAATGGCAATGTTGCGGTCCCAGTCGGAAAATTTTCCTTTGAAGAAAAAGCGCTTATAGAAAATGGAACCGCAGTAATCGAAGCCGTTGTGCGGGCTCGTCCGGCGACAGCTAAGGGTCGCTACCTTGAAGGGGTGACAGTCAGTGCGACCATGTCGCCAGGAGTCCGCGTCGATCCTGCACCGTATTTGAATAGTTAGGTAAAACCAGTCACGTCAAAACTAAATGCGATCCGAAAAAGCCAGCATAGTTGCAGATCTGTCCGATAAATTGAAGCGCTCGCCTTTCGTGCTTGTGACCGATTATCAGCACATGAAGGTCGCTGATTTCAGCGAATTGCGGAACCGACTGGCGCCAACAGGCGCGGAAATGCACGTGGTGAAAAACAATTTCCTCAAGCGCGCCATGGCGGATTCCGGTTTGCCCGATGTTAGTGATCAATTAGTAGGCCAGACGGCAGTTGTCACAGGCGAGCAAGACGTGGCGCCCGTCGCAAAGATTTTCAAGACGTTTGCGACTGAATTTAAAATCGCGGCGCTCAAGATTGGTTTTGTTGATCGCACCGTTCTCTCCACGGCAGAATTGGAGACATTGGCAGAATTGCCCGCACGCGACGTTTTGCAGGCGCAGTTGCTCGGATTGCTTCTATCTCCGGCCACGAAATTGGTGCGTATATTGAGCGAGCCCGGCGCAGCATTGGCGCGGTTATTGAATGCAAAAGCTCAAAAGGAAGGAAAACCAGCGGAGGCAAGTGCATAGAAGATTTCGCGCCGCTTTTGGCGGTGCGAGTAACCAAAACGAAAACTGACCGGGTCGGCGGCTGTCGATCTTGATTCTTCGAAGGCTTTCGGAGGCGGCAATTGGAGGAAAGATACAACATGGCAGATACAGACAAATTGGTGGAACAACTCAGCAACCTGTCGGTGCTGGAGATTGCTGGATTGGTCAAGCAGCTTGAGGAAAAATGGGGAGTGAGCGCGGCCGCGCCGGTGGCGATGGCGGCCGGTCCCGCTTCAGCGGGCGCACCTGGCGGAACAGCAGCTCCAGCGGCTGAGGAGAAGACCACGTTTGACGTGATCCTCACAGAAATGGGCGCAAACAAGATCGCTGTGATCAAGGAGGTCCGCAGCGCAGTCCCGGGGCTTGGTTTGGCGGAAGCGAAGGCGCTCGTAGAAGGAGCGCCCAAAACGATCAAGGAAGGTGTGACGAAGCAGGAGGGTGACGAGATCAAGAAAAAGATCGAAGCTGCGGGTGCAAAAGTCGAAATCAAATAAGTAATCCGGTTTTAAGCGGCCGCGAGGCAGGAAAGTACTTGCGCCTCGCTGTATTCGGAGTAGGGTTGGATTTGGTTAAAGCTAGGTAGGCGTATTTTTAACCCGGCGCTAAAAGGCAAAGCACATTATTGGCAACGAGACGGGGTCGTCAATTTGACAGGACGCTGTTTCGATGTCATTTTTGCGTCCCTCGCTCGTCGTTGAACCGGTAAAATCTTGTCCGCGTCGGCCCGCGTTTTGGTGTGGTCGCTGCGAGGCTCTTCATCTTAGTGACTATGTCGGAACGCATTTACTTTGGAAGCATCAAGGAAGGCATCGAACCGCCAAATCTGATCGAGGTTCAGGCCAATTCATACGTCGATTTCCTCCAGAAAGACGTCCCTTACGCAAAACGGAAAAATCAGGGGCTCCAGGCTGTTTTCAAGGAGGTTTTCCCAATCGAAAGCTACGACGAGAAAGCGGTCCTCGATTTTAGTCACTTTGACATTGGGGATCCGAAATTGACGGCACTGGAAGCGCAGCGCGAAGGCCAGACCTATAGCGCGCCGTTGCACGTCACTTTCCAATTGCGAGAAGAAAAAGGCACGAAGGAAGAGAAGGTCTACATGGGTGAAATTCCGCTCATGACGCCTCAGGGTACGTTCGTCATTAACGGCGCGGAGCGCGTGGTTGTAAGTCAGTTGCACCGCTCCCCCGGAATCGCTTTCGAATCAACCGTTCACGTCAATGGCAAGGTGCTCTACAGCTTCAGGATCATTCCGGACAGAGGTTCGTGGATCGAGGTGCAATTTGATACCGCTGATCTTCTTTACATCTATCTCGATCGCCGAAAGCGGCGCCGCAAATTTCTCGCCACCACGTTCCTGCGTGCGCTCGGCTACGGCTCTGACGAAGACGTCATCAAATTATTTTACAACATCGAGACCCTGAAGCTGAGCGATAAACTCGATGAAGAGAAGCTAGCCACGAAGGTCCTGACTTCAGAAATCCGCGACGGCGAAGTGACGGTCGCGCGAGCTTTCGAACCGCTCACTCTGGCAACTGTTCGCCAGATCATAGCGCTCAAGATCACCGAGGTGAAAGTTATCGATATCTCGAATGACGACACAATCGTAAAGGCGCTGAGAAAAGACCCAGCGCACGATCAGGAAGAGGCGCTCAAAGACATCTACCGCCGTCTTCGACCGGGCGATCCCCCAACAGTCGCTAATGCCCGTGCTTTGCTCAAAAGACTCTTTTTCGACCCGAAGAAATACGATCTTGGCCGTGTCGGCCGGTACAAGATCAATCAAAAACTTGGGATCAATATCGATCCGACGGAACGTATTCTGACCGACAAAGACTTTATCGCGGCGATCAAATATTTGATCAATTTGCGTCGCGGGGAAGGCACGCTTGATGATATCGATCACCTCGGCAGTCGGCGTGTCCGCACCGTGGGCGAATTGCTGGCGAACCAATGCCGCGTGGGTCTGGCGCGCACTGAGCGTCTGGTCAAAGAGCGCATGACCCTTTTCGACATCAACGTAGATGGGATGACCCCGCAGAAGCTGATTAATCCAAAGGCGCTCAGCGCGGTGATCCGAGATTTCTTTGGACGTTCGCAGCTTTCGCAGTTCATGGATCAAACAAATCCGCTCGCGGAATTGACGCACAAACGCCGCTTGTCGGCACTTGGACCTGGAGGTCTCAGCCGGGAGCGTGCGGGATTCGAAGTGCGCGACGTTCATCCTTCGCATTACGGGCGCATTTGCCCGATCGAGACTCCGGAAGGGCCAAACATCGGGTTGATTAGCTCGATGAGCACGTTTGCCCGCATCAACGAGTTCGGTTTCATCGAGACGCCTTATAGGAAGGTGGAAAAGGGCCGTGTGACGGACGAGATAGAATATCTTACCGCTGATCGAGAAGAGAATTTCCTCGTGGCGCAAGCCAATGCGCCTATTGACGGACGTGGCCATTTCACCGGGGAAAAGGTATCTGTTCGCTATCGTGGCGATTTTCTTGAAGTTGATCCCGCCAAAGTGAATTACATGGATGTGTCCCCGAAGCAGCTCGTCTCGGTGGCAGCGGGTCTCATTCCGTTCCTTGAACACGACGACGCAAACCGGGCGCTGATGGGTTCCAACATGCAACGCCAGGGTGTGCCGCTGGTTGTTTCCGAGGCGCCACTCGTAGGCACTGGGCTGGAAGAAAAGGTGGCACGAGACTCGCACGCTGTTGTTCTGGCCATCGAGAGCGGCAAGGTCGCTTCAGTCACAGCGGATCAAATTGTTGTCACCAAAGATGGTCACCTGCCCGAAAGCAAAAGGAAACTTAAGACCGACCCGGAAGCTGGGATTTACGTTTACGAACTCCGCAAGTTCATGCGCTCAAACGCCGGCACGTGCGTAAATCAGAAGCCGATCGTGCGCTAAGGCCAGCACGTGAAACGCGGCCAGGTCATCGCCGACGGCCCGAACACCGATCGTGGGGAGCTTGCGCTGGGACGCAATGTGCTCGTCGCGTTCATGCCGTGGAACGGATACAACTTCGAAGATGCGATCATGATCTCCGAAAAGGTGGTGAAGGAAGACGTTTACACTTCGATCCACATTGACGAATTCGAGATCGGCGCGCGCGATACCAAGCTCGGTCCGGAGGAAATTACGCGGGACATTCCCAACGTTAGTGAAGAGGCTTTGCGCAACCTCGGCCCGGATGGCGTCGTGCGGGTCGGAGCGGAAGTGAAGCCGGGCGACATCCTGGTTGGAAAAATTACGCCGAAGAGCGAGACAGAATTGGCGCCGGAAGAACGCCTGCTTCGCGCGATCTTTGGCGAGAAAGCAGCAGACGTGAAGGATACATCGCTTACGGTCCCGTCCGGCACCTACGGGATCGTGATGGATGTAAAGGTCTCGTCCCGTCGCGAAGTCTCGCGCGAAAAGCTCACGCCAGCGGAAACTAGACGACAGCTTAAAACCATCAGCGAAGAGCATAAGCGAAAGAAAGAGGCGCTGATTGAACAATTGACCGATTCGCTTTCGAATGTCCTGCTGGGAGAAAAAGTCCCGCTTGATGTCGTAAACGCTAAGAACGGTGAGATCATTATTCCAGCCAATCGCAAAATCACCAAAACGCTGTTGCGCAAGCTGGCGACGGCGCATGATCACGTCGAGATCGATCCGAGTCCGATTCGCAACAGGATCCGTGAAATCATTGGCTCGTACGAGCACAAGTTTGCGGAGCTCGAGCTGGAGCGCGATCGCGCGACCGACCGGGTAGAGAGCGGAGACGATATCGACCCGGGAATCATCAAACAGGTGAAGGTTTATATCGCCAGCAAGCGGAAGCTCAGTGTCGGCGACAAGATGGCTGGGCGCCACGGCAACAAAGGCGTCGTCGCCCGAATCGTGCCTGAAGAAGACATGCCTTTCCTGGCAGACGGAACACCGGTTGAAATTGTGCTTAATCCGTTAGGGGTTCCCAGCCGCATGAATGTGGGACAAGTTTTGGAAACACACCTGGGCGTTGCTGCAAAGGCGCTCGGATTCAAAGTCGCGACTCCGGTGTTCGACGGAATCAAGGAGAAACAGATCGGCGAATACTTGAAGGATGCCAGAAAGAAGGAGGGCTTCACTTGGGTGCAGGACAACGGTAAAGCGCGCCTTTTTGATGGACGCACTGGCGACGCGTTCGATCAGGAAGTGGTGGTTGGCCACATCTACATGATGAAGCTCGGTCACCTTGTCGCGGACAAGATTCACGCCCGCGCAGTCGGACCGTATTCGCTTGTTACTCAGCAGCCACTTGGCGGCAAAGCACAATATGGAGGCCAACGCTTTGGCGAAATGGAAGTCTGGGCTCTTGAGGCGTACGGCGCCGCGTACACTTTACAGGAACTCCTGACCGTTAAGTCTGACGATGTGCAGGGCCGAACCCGGATATACGAATCGATCGTGAAAGGCGACAACTCGCTCGAAGCAGGCACGCCCGAATCGTTCAACGTCCTGATTAAAGAAATGCAGAGCCTCGGCCTTGACGTGAAGGTTGGCGGGCAGCCGCCCAGCTTTCTGGAAAGCGTCGCATAATTTTAAATCACAACCATTTGAGAAAATCATGAACGAACATTCCTGGCGTGAGTTAGTGGGCGAAGAGCGCCCCGTGGGTTTTGATCAAGTCGCGATCGGTGTTGCGTCGAGTGACACGATGCGGTCGTGGAGCAAAGGGGAAGTCAAGAACCCCGAGACGATCAATTACCGCACATTCAAACCGGAGAAGGGTGGCCTTTTCTGCGAACGCATTTTCGGTCCGACGCGGGATTGGGAATGCTCCTGTGGAAAATACAAGCGGATCAAACACAAGGGAGTGATTTGCGACAGGTGTGGCGTGGAAGTAACACTGGCGCGTGTGCGCCGCGAACGGATGGGACACATCGAATTGGCGGTGCCCGTTTCGCATATCTGGTTTTACAAATGCATGCCCTCGCGGATTGGGCTCATGCTCGACATGAGCGCCCGCCAGCTCGAGCGCGTCATCTATTACGAGGATTACATCGTGATTGATCCGGGCAAGACGCCATTGCAGAAGACGCAGCTGCTCAATGAAGTCGAATACCGCGAGGCCCAAGAGCAATACGGCGAAGATTTCGTCGCCGGCATGGGCGCAGAAGCAATCCGGAAACTCCTGGCCGAGACCGACCTTAACAAGCTCAATAAAGAGCTTGAGAAAGCAATGGGTGCCACGAAGAGCAAGCAGATTCGCAAGAAACTCGCCAAGCGTCTCAAGCTCGTTCAAGGATTCCAGAATTCGCATGCGCGCCCTGAGTGGATGATTCTCGACGTGTTGCCGGTCATTCCACCGGATTTGCGTCCTTTGGTTCCACTCGAAGGCGGCCGTTTTGCGACCTCGGACCTAAACGATCTCTATCGCCGGGTGATTAATCGTAATAACAGGCTCAAAAACCTCCTCCTCCTCAAAACACCGGATGTCATCATTCGCAACGAAAAGCGAATGCTCCAAGAGGCGGTAGACGCTCTATTCGATAACGGTAGACACGGTCGCGCAGTGACTGGCGCCGGCAATCGGCCCCTGAAATCGCTGAGCGACATGCTCAAAGGTAAGGGCGGCCGCTTTCGCCAAAACCTGCTCGGCAAACGCGTCGATTACTCAGGTCGGTCCGTGATTGTCATCGGCCCGGAGTTGAAGCTGCATCAATGCGGGTTGCCGAAGAAGATGGCGCTCGTGCTTTTCGAGCCCTTCATTATTCGCCGGCTAAAAGATCTCGGGTACGTGCACACGGTGCGCAGCGCGAAAAAGATGATCGAGCGCCAGACGCCTGAAGTCTGGGACATTCTTGAAGAAGTTACTAAAGGCCATCCGGTATTGCTCAACCGGGCGCCTACTTTGCATCGATTGTCAATTCAAGCGTTTGAACCACAATTGATCGAGGGCGAAGCCATTCGCATTCATCCGCTGGTTTGCACTGCTTACAATGCGGACTTCGACGGAGACCAGATGGCGGTGCATGTACCGCTCTCAGTCGAGGCCCAAATGGAAGCGCGCATACTTATGCTCGCTCCAAATAACATTTTCTCTCCCTCCAGCGGTAAACCTATTACGACACCTTCTCAGGACATCACGCTCGGCTGCTACTACCTCACTCAAAATCCCCGAGTTCTAGGTAAAGACGGTCAGCGCTCCCCGTTGTTTGCGGATGCCGCAGAAGTAGAATTCGCCACGGCAGAGGGCACCGTTCGCACGCACGACAAGATCAGGATTAAAAACCCTGATTTTGGTAAGCAAACCATCTACGGGAATGCTGAAGCGAAAACCATCGAGACGACGCCAGGTCGAGTCATTTTCAATCAGATTTGGCCCAGCCAACTTGGATTTTTTAACAAGCCTGCCGGCAAAAAGCAGCTCAGCGATATTATCTGGCAGTGTTACCAAATCGCCGGGCCAGTGGAGACCGTCGCCACATTAGATAAGCTTAAGGAACTCGGGTTTAGCGAAGCGACCCGCGCCGGCATTTCGATTGGAATCTCGGACATGATCATTCCGAAGAAGAAAGAAACGGAATTGGAGAACGCTTACAAGCAGGTCCGGCAGGTGGAACAGCAATATCGTAAGGGTATCATCACCGACGGTGAGCGTTATAACAAGATCATCGATATCTGGACGCACGCCGGTGATCAGATTTCTAACGTAATGTTCCGCGAGCTAGAGGAAAATCAGGAACGGAAAGAGTATAATCCCATTCATCTGATGGTCGATTCCGGCGCGCGCGGAAATCGCCAGCAGGTCCGTCAGCTCGCAGGCATGCGCGGCTTGATGGCCAAACCTTCAGGCGAAATCATCGAGCGCCCGATCACGTCTAATTTCCGCGAGGGACTGAGTGTGCTCGAGTATTTCATTTCCACTCACGGCGCTCGCAAAGGTCTCGCCGATACGGCGCTAAAGACTGCTGATTCAGGCTATCTGACACGCAAACTGGTGGATGCTGCGCAGGACGTGATCATCAATGAACAAGACTGCGGCACGGTAAACGGGATCGTGGTACGGTCCATTTACGAAGGCGACGAGGAGGTAGTCGACCTTGGGCAGCGCATTATTGGACGCGTCAGTTGCGAGACCATCCCGGACCCAGTGGATAAAAAGAAAAAAATCGTCAAAGCAAACCAGTACATTGATGAAAAGATTGCCGCAGACCTTCAGCGCGTGGGCGTGGAGAGCCTGAAGATTCGTTCGGTTCTTACGTGCGAGTGCGGCCGTGGAGTATGCGCGATGTGTTATGGGCGCAACCTCGCGACGGGCCAGTTCGTCAAGCTCGGCGAAGCTGTGGGAATTATCGCTGCCCAATCAATCGGTGAGCCCGGAACGCAATTGACGATGCGCACATTCCACATTGGCGGCACAGCCAGCCAAACTTTCAAGCAACCGATCATCAAGGCGAAGAACGATGGCACTGTGCGCTTCAACGATCTGCGCACTGTGCAGGCGCTCGACGGTAGCTGGATCGTTCTCAATAAGAACGGTTCAATCAGTGTGCATAACGCCGAAGGGCGCGAGCTTGAGCGTTATAACGTCGTGATCGGCTCCATGATCTCCAAGGGCGACGGAGCGACAGTTAAGAAAGGCGAAACTTTCGTTCAATGGGACCCTTACAATGTGCCAATTCTCACGGATAAAGGCGGAAAGATCGAATTCCGCGATATGATTGCGGGTGTCACGATCAAGCGGGACGTCGATGAAGCGACCGGCCTCATGGGGACCGTGATCATCGAGCACAAGGAGGATTTGCACCCGCAGATTGTCATTGTGGAAGACAAGAAGGAAGTGCTTGCGAGCTACTCCATCCCGGCTGGCGCTCACGTCATTGTCGAGGAAGGCCAGAAAGTGCGCGCTGGCGCGTTGCTGGCGAAAACGCCGCGCAAAATCGCAAAGACGAAGGACATCACAGGAGGTCTGCCGCGAGTGGCCGAATTATTTGAAGCCCGCCGGCCGAAGGACGCAGCTGAAATTGCCAAGATCGACGGCATCGTAACTGAGATGGGCGGAACTGTGCGCGGCAAACGACGCCTGATTCTAAAAGATCCGGACGCGGGAGCCGAAGAGGAGCATCTGATCCCACTGACCAAGCATATCATCGTGTTTAAAGGCGATTTCGTGAAGAAGGGTCAGCAACTCACTGAAGGTCCAATCGTGCCGCACGAGATTCTTGAAGTCTGCGGTCCGCAGGAATTGCAGGAGCATCTGGTTAATGAAGTGCAGGAGGTATACCGGTTGCAGGGCGTGGAAATCAACGACAAGCACATCGAGATCATCGTGCGTCAAATGTTACGCAAGGTGAAGATTACCGATCCCGGCGATACGTCGTTGCTCTGGGGCGATCAGGTGGACAAACTTGACTTCGAAGAGGAAAACAAAAAGGTCGTCGAAAAGGGTGGCAAACCAGCGGAGGCCGTTCCCGTACTGCTCGGCATCACGAAAGCTTCGCTTGAAACGGACAGCTTCATTTCTGCCGCCTCGTTCCAAGATACGACCCGCGTGCTCACCGAAGCGGCAACGCTCGGTAAAGTCGACAAGCTGCGTGGCTTCAAGGAAAACGTCATCATGGGTCACTTGATACCAGCCGGAACTGGTTTTCCCGACCATCGCCAGATCAAGCTAGTCGAAAAAGGCGAGCCGATTGGTGCGCCTGTGATCGAAGAAGCCGAGCCACAGCCGGCGATTGGCTGAGCAAGGCCCCTTGAGCCAATTGTAGGGGGCTTCCGTGTTCCGAAGCCTTTCGTCGTAGTTCACAGAATGGAGCCGGCGGGCGCCGAGCGACATAGACGGGCAGCCCGAGAGGGTGAGCGAGCTGGCGCGAGCGAATCAAACGGCCTAGAATTGGCCGATGTCGATCGTCACTAAAACCGGCGACAATGGCGAAACATCGCTCATGTATGGCCGTCGTCTGTCGAAAGCCGATCCCCGTGTTGACGCTTACGGATCTATCGATGAGCTAACGGCCGCGCTCGGTCTCGCCCGATCCAGTTCACCCGATAAATTGATTTCGGACGAAATCCTCGCCGCACAAAAAGACTTGATCGTTGTGATGGGTGAGCTGGCCACGGCGCCAAGCGATCGGGAGCGTTACGTCAAAGATGGGTTTCAACTTACGACTTCGGCGATGGTGGACCGTGTCACAGCGGTCATTCTCGATCTCGAGAAAGACAAATCGCTTTATCCGAAAGGCTGGGTGATTCCCGGCGCCACCGCGTTTTCCGCGGCTCTGGATTTTGCACGCGCAACATGCCGCCGCGCGGAGCGGCACATCGCCGCACTCAGTACCACCGAGAAAGATTTCAACCCTGAGATTTTGCGTTATGTGAACCGTCTTTCTGATCTCTGCTGGATTTTGGCGAGACGCGCAGAGAAGCACTCGCGAACCTCCGGTTAGCGGCGCGCTTACTCAGTTTTAGCGCACGATGCAGGCCGGATTTGAGTTGAGTTATCATCGATCCCAAGGCAGATTAATAGGCGGAAAAGACACCGCAATTTCAGGTTGCGCACCGGCGTGTGCTGTAGCATCTTCACGCTCCCGCTCTGGAAGCTCCGGCCCTCGGGGAATTTCTCTTATGGCAGATACAACAGAATTAGTGCCTGAACTATTGGAAGCTGGTGTCCATTTTGGACACCAGACGAAGCGTTGGAATCCGAAGATGAAGCCTTTCATCTTCGAACAACGTAATCAGATTTACATCATCAATTTGGACGAGACCGTTCTTCAACTTCGGCGGGCCAAGGAATTTCTCCAAGAGGTCACGCGTCGCGGCGGCAGGATCTTATTTGTCGGCTGCAAAAAGCAGGCGCAGGAGGCGATCAAGGAGGCGGCACTTGCTTGCGGGCAATTTTACGTGAATCAACGTTGGCTCGGCGGCACGTTGACTAATCTCGCTACGATTCGCAAGAGCATTGGGCGATTGAGATATATCGAAGAGATCGAGCAGTCGCCCGAATACAAAAAAATGGGAAAACAGGAATTGGCTGCGCTTAATCGCGAGGCGGCGAAGCTCCGACGCAACCTCGAGGGCATAATCGATATGTCGCAGTTACCCGACGCCCTGATCGTGATTGACACGATCCGCGAGCAAAACGCAGTGAATGAGGCGCGGCGCCTCGGGATTCCAGTAGTCGCCGTTGTCGACACTAATGCCGATCCCGAGATCATTGATTATCCAATCGCCGGCAATGACGACGCGATTCGCGCTATCCGCGTAATGTTGCGAGAGCTTGTGGATGCCATTGTTTCGGCAAGCAACGAAGCGCGCATTCGCGAGCAGGTCGAAATGGCTGGCGTCTCAGCCTGAACCTTGCGTTGTCATCAGCACAGCGCCTGACACTAACGATTTAACACCTGATGAACACAACGACTGACATCGATCCACAACTGGTGAAACAGCTCCGCGAAAAAACCAACGCGGGCTTTATGGATTGTAAGCGCGCTCTCGTCGAGAGCGGCGGTGATCTGCCCAAAGCGGAGGCGATCTTGCGGACCAAAGGAATCGCAAGCGCCGGAAAAAAGGCCGCACGCGCAACGAAGGAGGGGATTGTGGCTTCCTACATTCACCTGCAAGGCAAGGTTGGCGTACTCGTGGAGGTGAATTGTGAGACCGATTTTGTGGCGCGGAACGAGAATTTCCGCGAGTTCGTGAAAGATATCACGTTGCATATCGCGGCAGCGCATCCGCTCTACGTTAGTCGCGCGGATGTTCCCGGTAATCTGATCGAAGCTGAGCGCGAGATTTACAAGGCCCAGGTAAAAGATAAACCGGATAATGTTGCGGAGAAGATTGTCGAAGGAAAGCTCGAGAAATTCTACAGCACTGTTTGCCTGCTCGAACAAGCGTTTATCAAGAATCCCGACGTGACCATCAAAGATTTGCTCAGTGGCAAGATCGCCGAGCTAGGCGAGAACATCGTAATCCGCCGCTTTGTTCGCTATCTCGTTGGCGAGCCGCTGCCGTCGGAAACATAAGCGCTCTGGCAGTCTTCGGGCTAGGCGCCCCGCGTTAGACTGCGGATTCAAATCGTGTTTGGGCTGTAGTGTCCGCTGTCCTCAGCGGATTGCGCACGTGCCATTCGGGCGATCCGTGGTTAATTTGCCGCAATGGGACTGGCCGAATACAAGCAGAAACGCGATTTCAAGAAGACAGCCGAGCCGGCAGGCAAACCCTTGCCGAAGAAAGTCAAAGGCGCGTCACGGTTTGTGATTCAAAAACATGCTGCGCGCCGTTTGCACTACGATTTCCGTCTGGAGATGGAAGGCGTTTTGAAATCCTGGGCACTGCCGAAAGGACTTCCCTGGAAACGGGGCGAAAAACATCTCGCCGTCGAAGTGGAAGATCATCCGATCGAATACGAAGACTTCGAGGGCGTAATTCCGGAAGGACAATACGGCGGCGGCACTGTGATGGTTTGGGACCGCGGCTCTTATTACGTTTACGGTGAACAGCCGCTGAAATCGTTACGCGAGGGCAAGCTTCACCTGGTTCTCGACGGTCAAAAGGCGAAAGGCGAATGGACCCTTGTGCGGATTCGCAGTCGTGATGGTGAGAAAAATCAGTGGCTAATCCTAAAGACGGGCGCCGACGCCAAACCGATTTCGAAAAAACTCGAAGATCAATCGGTGAAGACACAACGCACAATGAAGCAAATCGCCGAAGCTCGTGATGCTGAGTGGCAGTCCAATCGCCAAACAGATGAAAGCCCAACGTCGCAATTTAAAGCGCGGATTCGCCAGGCGATGGCAGCGAGCGGTGTTGTAGCTCGCGACCGCTCGCCACGGCAGAGCCCGTCCAAGGCGGAGGCGGGCCGGGCGCGCCGGGAAAGCACCGCTGGCGGCGCTCGCGGACGGCTTGGCAGTCCGTCCTTAGCAGATCTGCCTTCCGCAAAGCCGCGTTTCATTGAGCCAATGAAAGCGAAGCTGGTTGAGAAACCGCCTGCGACGGATGATTGGGTCTATGAACTCAAGTTTGACGGCATTCGCCTGATCGCACTCAAGTCGGACAAAAGAGTTTCGTTGCTGTCCCGAAATGAAAACGAGTTGTCTGGACGATTCCCGGAAATCGTCGAGGCCATAAAGAATTTGCCGACACGCGAATTCGTCATTGATGGCGAAGTCGTTGCGCTCGACGATGAAGGCCGTTCGTCTTTTCAACTGCTGCAAGCGCTCGAGATGGAGAGGCGAAAGAACCCCGTTTATTTCTACGCGTTCGACATGCTCCAGCTCGACGGAAAAAGCTTGCTTGGTCTGCAGCTGGAGGGCCGGAAGGAATTTCTCGAAGAGCTTTGCGCCGGCGCGGGTGATCCGGTCCGTTACTCAGGCGTAATTGGCGGCGACGCAAAGCGGCTTCTGGAAGAAGTCAAACGCCGCGGTCTGGAAGGTCTTATCGGCAAACAGCGTAACTCAGTTTACGAGCCTGGCCGCCGAAGCGGCGCATGGATCAAGCTCAAATGTGTGGACGAACAGGAATTTGTCATCGGCGGATACACGCCACCGCAGGGCGCGCGCAAACATTTCGGCGCAATCCTCGTTGGTTATTATGACAACAACAAACTCGTTTTCGCCGGGAAAGTTGGCACGGGCTTTACTGCGAAATCGTTATCGATATTGCACAAAAAACTCCAAAAAGAAGCGCGGGACGATTGTCCGTTTGTCGATTTGCCATCGAAACAAAACGGGCAATGGGTGCAAGGAATCACGCCTTCAATGATGAAAAAGATGCACTGGGTAAATCCGAAATTTGTCGCTCAAATCAAATTCGCCGAGTGGACGCGAGACAAAAAACTACGTGCTCCCGTGTTCCTCGGCCTACGAGATGACAAAAGGCCGACCGAAGTTGTGCGAGAAGCATCCACGAGGCCCTAGTCGAACCGAGCGGCTAGGGATGCCGCGAGATAGACGGTCAAGTTCGCCGCGGCGAATGAGCTCGCGGGAAGCGAGCGAATCAATGGACCCGAGACAAGAAATTAGGTGCACCCGTTTTCCTTGGTTTACGCGAAGATAAAAAGCCGACCGACGTTGCCCAGCCCCAGTTTGGCTGACTATGTATTACGTTTATTTACTGCAATCACCGAAAGCTGATGACATTTACATCGGCTTTACCCCTGATCTCCGTCGCAGAATGCGCGAACATCGAACTGAGCATCGACTTTGGAGGCTCGTCTATTACGAGGCATATGCTTCAGAAAAGGACGCTCGCCTCCGCGAACAACGGCTGAAGCAACATGGATCAGGCAAGGTCGAGCTAAAGAAACGGTTGCGGCATAGTTTTGAGCTGCACAGTCAAACTGGAGCTGGGTAATGGCCAGGGAAGTCATCCGCATCCGGAATGAATTTTATATTCGTTCATCGTCTGCCCGCGTCGATGTTCGCACGCGGGTACTGAAACAAGGGGATACCTTCGCTGTGTTCGACCGGTTCGGTGACATCGAGACGTTCGGGACAGGTGAACTCGGCCTTTACTATCAGGACACTCGGTTCTTGTCGCGGTTAACTTTGAGATTAGGAAAGGACCGGCCGTTGCTGCTGAGTTCCACTGTCAGAGAAGATAATGCAGTGATGGCGGTGGATGGGACGAACTCCGACGCGTGGCGCGACAGTGAGATAGTAATTCCGCGAGGGACCGTACACGTGTTCCGTTCGAAAATTCTGTGGGATAAAACGTGTCACGAGAGGCTTCGGATCCATAACTACGGACGCGCAGCCGTCGATGTCTCTTTCGCAATCGAATTCGATGCTGACTTTGCCGACATTTTCGAACTGCGCGGCATGAACCGAGAGCACCGCGGACGTCGCTTGGAAACGCAGGTCACCAAGGGCGGGCTTGTGCTCGCCTACGAAGGATTGGACAACCGCATTCGCCGGACGCGAATCGTTTTCGATCCGCCGCCTTCCCGGTTGAACGAATCCGTCGCCACGTTTCAAATCCGGTTGGAATCCGGAAAAGATGCCAGTTACCGCTGCGCAATTGCATGCGAAGTCGATGGCGATTCGCCGGCTGAAATCCAGCCGTGCTACGAGAAGGTTGTGGAGGAGGCCGCGACTGCGCTCGAAGGCCTGCGCGCCCGAGAGCCCCAGATTTTTACTGGAAACGAACAGTTCAACGATTGGCTAAACCGTTCGCTCGCCGATCTCCACATGATGCGAACGGAAACGCCGTATGGCCCGTATCCTTATGCTGGTGTTCCGTGGTTTAGCACCGTATTCGGGCGAGACGGAATCATCACCGCGCTCCAGTGTCTGTGGTTTGATCCTTCTATCGCGCGTGGGGTTCTGGCGTATCTGGCAGCTACCCAGGCCGACGGGGACAGTCCGGAGCAGGATGCGGAGCCCGGCAAGGTGCTGCACGAGATGCGCGCCGATGAAATGGCCATGTTGGGAGAGGTCCCCTTTAAACGCTACTACGGCAGCATCGATGCGACGCCCCTCTTTATTATGCTCGCCGGCGCTTACCACAAGCGCACCAGCGACCGCGCATTCGTGGAGTCAATTTGGCCAAATATCGAGCGCGGGCTTCAGTGGATCGATCGTTTTGGCGACTCAGATGGCGACGGTTTCGTAGAATATGCTCGCAAAGCGAAACACGGTTTAATCCATCAGGGCTGGAAGGATTCTGACGACGCGGTTTTCCACACGGACGGCACGCTTGCCGAAGGACCGATCGCGCTGTGCGAGGTTCAGGGGTATGTATACGCCGCCAAGACCGCGGCCAGTGAGCTTGCCAAGATGCTGGGAAACACTGCGCGGGCGCGCGAGCTGTCACAACAGGCACAAACACTCCGTCGTGGCTTCGAGCAAGCGTTTTGGTGCGACGATCTTTCTACTTACGCCATTGCATTGGATGGAAGCAAGCAGCCTTGCCGGGTGCGAACATCGAATGCGGGGCATTGTCTTTTCGCCGGTATTGCGACACAGGAGCACGCGCGCCGCGTGGCGGCAACGCTCACAGACGAAACGTCCTTCTCCGGTTGGGGCATCCGTACGGTGGCTAGCAGCGAGGCGCGCTACAATCCCATGTCTTATCACAATGGATCGGTCTGGCCGCACGATAACGCTTTAATCGCGGCGGGATTCGGCAGATACGGATTCAAGGAGTCGGCCGCGATGGTCCTCGCAGGATTGCTCGACGCTAGTCTTTTCTTCGATCTCCATCGTCTGCCGGAACTGTTTTGCGGCTTTCCCAGGCGCGCTGGTGAATCCCCAACCCTTTATCCGGTAGCCTGCGCTCCGCAGGCTTGGGCGGCAGGTGCGGTCTTTCTTTTGCTTGAAGCTTGCCTCGGCTTAAGCGTGTCCGCTCCCAAACAAACGCTCGTGTTTTCGAAGCCAGTTTTGCCGGCCTTCCTTCCCAAGGTGAGCATTCGTGATCTGAAAGTAGGAGATGCGCGAGTTGATCTTCTGCTCACCCGACACGATGAAGGCGACGTAGGAGTGAACGTGCTCCGACGCGATGGAGCACTCGAGGTCCTGATATTGAAGTAATTGTCTTCATTAGATCAACCGAGTTTCTTAGGGATTACGCTTGTCCGGTGCTCGCCTGCAAATAACGTAGAATGATGAAGGCAAAAGTGATTGTGATGCCAAAAGCAGCGGTGCTCGATCCGCAAGGCAACGCAGTCCGCGATGCGATGCGGCACCTGGGAATGCCAGAGGTGCGCAGCGTCAGGATCGGCAAATACATGGAGATCGATATCGATGGACAAAACGGAGATTTTGAATCGCGCTTGCATCGTCTTTGCCGTGATCTGTTGTCAAATCCGGTGATCGAAGATTACGAGCTGCAGAAGGGCGACGACCGGAATCATAAGAAAATGCCCAACGCCCAACGTCCAACGTCCAACTCCGATAAATCGCGAGCAGGCGCCCAACAGAGCAAGACGAAGCGGACCCGCCTTCGGTCGCCGCGGCGACCTACGGCGCGGCAAGCGAGGAAGAGGAATAAATGAAAGCGCTGCGATATTTTTTCTGCGTGGTTTTTCCACCACTGGCTGTGCTTATGACCGGTCGTATTGCCAGTTTCTTTCTCAGCATCATTTTGACGTTGCTTGGCTGGATTCCAGGAGTCATTCATGCCTGTCTGGTAGTGAACGATTATCACGCTGAGCAGCGCGCCGCCGCACATTAAGCCGAGCGCGCTCGCATTTTGGTTTCCGCGAATCCCTCCTGTGGCGGACTCGCGATGAATGCTGCGCCTTTGGCGCTAAACGCATAGCTCCTGCCAGGGGAGAGGCGAACCAGTTGAGTCGCGTGCAACAGGAATTTTTTGCGCGGGCGGACGCACCTCGCTACACTCAATTGCAATGAAATTCGCTGTCATCCAGTTTCCTGGTTCGAACTGCGATCAGGATTGTGTCGCGGGCATCAACGCCGTGGATGGATTGCATGCCGAGTACGTCTGGCACAAAGAAACGTCGCTCGATGGTTTCGACGCGATCGTGTTGCCGGGGGGGTTTGCCTATGGTGATTATCTTCGTTGCGGAGCTATCGCCCGCTTTTCGCCAGTCATGAAAGCAGTGATCAGCGACGCGCGCGCGGGCAAACTCGTGCTCGGCACATGCAACGGGTTTCAAATTCTGTGCGAGGCCGGTCTGCTGCCAGGGGCACTGGTGCGCAATCGTTCGCTGCGCTTCGTCTGCGACATGGTCATCACCAGAGTGGAAGTCGACGATTCGCCGTTCACTCACGGCTGCCCAAAAGGAGCGCTCCTACGCCTGCCTGTGGCGCACGGTGAAGGCTGTTTCTTCGCCGACGCGGAAACCTTGCGCGGCCTAAACGCCAACGAACAGGTGATTTTGCGGTACGCGGACGCACAAGGCCGGACCATCCCAGAGGCCAATCCCAATGGCTCGATCGAAAACATCGCTGGCATCTGCAATCGCGAACGAAATGTCTTTGGTTTGATGCCTCATCCTGATCGCGCCTCCGACGCGAGGCTCGGGAGCCGGGATGGCGCGAAGATTTTTCGGTCGATGATGGAGATGATTCTCGCCAGTTCCGTGCAATGGAAGTCAGGCTACCAGCCTGACTCGGCTGGCAGGCTGCCAGCCTGCCGAGTCAGCCAAGCTGGCTGACCTCCAATCGCGTGAGTCTCTTTATTACCGGGACGGACACCGGCGTGGGAAAGACCCACATTGCCGCACGGCTCTTGCATCTCCTGCGCGCATCGGGCATCCGATGCGCCGGGATGAAACCGATTTGTTGCGGAGATCGTCGCGATGCCGAGGCACTTCTGGCAGCCGGCAGTGATTGCGTCGCGATCGATGAGGTAAATCCAGTCTGGTTAAAAACA
This sequence comes from Verrucomicrobiota bacterium, assembly GCA_003218475.1. Classification (GTDB taxonomy): domain Bacteria; phylum Verrucomicrobiota; class Verrucomicrobiia; order Chthoniobacterales; family UBA10450; genus Udaeobacter. The sequence continues at coordinate 31,596 of QHNR01000011.1, forward strand.
GCGGCCGCTCCTATCGTCGGCGCTCTCATGGAGAAAGTGACCATCGATATCGAACAGATCCTATCTGCTTTCCATACTCTCCAAGAGCGCGTCGAACACGTCGTCGTGGAAGGAACAGGCGGTTGGCTCGTGCCGATTCGCTCAGATTACTTCGTCAGCGATTTGGCCGCGGCAATGAAGCTGCCGGTTCTTGTGGTCGCACAAAACCGGCTGGGCTGTCTTAACCATGCGGCCCTCACCGTGCGAAGCGTTGCCGCGCACCAGCTCAGGTGCTTGGGTCTTGTATTGAACAGCACCGAAATGACGAACGAGATCGCGGTGCTGACGAATGCCGATATTCTCAAGCGTATTCTCAATGTTCCATTGCTTGCTGGACTAGGAGAAAGCCTTACAGAACTCCCTATCGACTGGCGACTTATGCTTGATTCGATAGCGGAAGAATAGCGTGTTGAGCTGATACAGGATTGTAAATAAAACGAACACTATTCGGGCAGAGTCGCCTCGGGATCCCTTTGAGCAGAAGGCTGGCATCGCTATTGCTCATATAAAGCTTCGAAAAACATTAACTACTATGCTCTTACAAAAAACCTTACACATGAGCCAGCCGCTGGGGGAGTGCAAAGCGCGTCTGGGCAGCATCCAATCATATCGGCGGCAGTTTTTAATGGTCACGCGCGCGACTGTGACATCATCTAAAACTGTCGATTTCAGCTTTCGCGGTCCGTTCGGATTTGAGGCGCATACGGTCCTTTTGTCGGTCGACGGCGAATCGCCGGACCAATATGCGTTCGAGTCTGTGGGCGGTAACATTGCTCTCATGGGCATTGTTGATTTCTCTCAGATTCGTCTAAACTGCACAGAGGTCACGCTCGCGGTTCACTACGAGATCAAGAACAAATTGTTTGCCTGGCTCGACCGCCGTCTCCATTTCGTGGACAGTTTCGTGACCGGCGAATTGCGCAGCATCCGTGCGCATTTTGAAGGCATCGCAGCAAGCTATCTCGATAACGCGCGTGTTATGCCCGTACTTCAAACGGCCACTGCCTGAGGAGGCGGAATTCGAAAGAGCCATGCAGCCGGAAGGCTTGCGTGGCTCTTTTGCTGTACGCGGACCCCCCTACGTGATCCGCACTGCGTGCCTTTTGTCGAGACGAAGAACTTGACCGGATTTCACTTGGACGATTGCCTTGGGGTTGCGAACCGTCTGCCCATCCAGTTCGACGCTTCCCTGTTTAATTAGCCGCGAGGCTTCGCTACGCGATTTCTTGAGGTCAAATGCGTCGCGATAAGCGCTCCAAACTAGAGTGACAAGGTCGCATTGGTTTAGGCTACTTACTGAAAATGTCGGCAATTCAGCGTGTTCCAGATCGCGCTTGCTGAAGCGCATGGTCCAGTCATCGAGTGTTTTTTGGGCAATCGTAGACGAGTGGTAAGTCTGCACAATTTCGAGGGCGAGCTGCTTTTTTGCCTCGAGCGGGTGCATGCCGGCCGCCGGCGACCGCCTTAGGAGCAACTCATAATAACGCGCCATCAATTCATCCGAGATGCTCATCAGTTTCCCGAACATGTCTGAGGCAGACTCGTTGACACCGACAAAATTGCCGAAGCTCTTGCTCATTTTCCTCGAGCCATCCAGACCTTCGAGAAGCGGGAGGAGAAAAACGACCTGCTGCGGTATGCCCTCCTCTCTTTGAAAGTCGCGCCCGATTAAAATGTTAAAAAGCTGGTCTGTTCCTCCGAGCTCCACGTCAGCTTTTACCATGACCGAATCCCAGCCTTGCATAATGGGATACTGTATTTCGTGGGCGTGGATAGGTTGTTGATTGTCGATTCGCGCCTTGAAATCTTCGCGCTGCAACATTTGTTGCAACGTCACGCGGCTATTCAGACGAATGACATCTTCGAATGACATCGCGCGAAACCAGTCGCCGTTGCATACCGTTTCAGTGCGCGCGGGATCAAGAATTTTAAATGCCTGCTCGCGGTACGTTGCCGCGTTTGCGATCACTTCCTGGTGCGTTAGTTGCGGCCGTGTGACAGAACGACCACTCGGATCGCCGATCATTCCCGTAAAATCCCCGATAATAAGAACGGCTTGGTGGCCGAGGTCTTGAAACTGCCTGAGTTTTTGCAAAACAATCGTGTGGCCAAGATGAATATCCGAGGTAGTCGGATCGACTCCGAGTTTTATCCGCAACGGCCGACCAAGCGCTAGCTTGTCGCTAAGTTCGTGCTCGCTAATGATCTGCGCCGCGCCTTGTTTTAAGAACGCCAGAGCTTCTTCTGGTTGCATGTTCAACCACAGAATAGCGCACCGGGCCAGCGCGCTACTTGTTTTTATTTAGCAACTCGCGCACCTGGTCGACGGTGAGCGGCGCATTTTGCTGATTGAGTGACTTTTGGCTTTTACCCTCGTCGAGGAACGGTCGGTTCCCTGCGTAGTCGCGAACGGCAACTTTCTTATCAGATTGCGGAACATCACGGATGCCGTGCGCAGTCTGATTTGCGTAGGCAGATCTCGAATTTCCGATTGCTTGCTGCGACGAGGTGTTGAAGGCGCTGCGTCCGCTGTGGAACGGGTGCGAGTTGAAGTGCTTCGCGAAGAACTGTCCTATTGCTAAGAAGCTCTTCGAATTCGATTTCTTCTCGACGTAAAACGTTTCTACCGTTGCCCGTTTGTTCATCGACGACGTTCTGTCACCGATAAACTTCTTGTTCTGCGCATCATTTTTCAAGCTCATGTCCGGCTTGAGGAGGCGATCCACCAGCTTTCTTTCCTGCTCCTGACCACGCATGCAGGAAAGAGCAGCCATGAGTAATACACACATGGCGACGAATTTTCGCACGCTGCGAGGCTGCCCGAGTTGCGAGGCACTTGTAAAGCAAATTTACTGAGGAATCGCGACGTAGCGTAAGCGTCCCGCTTGCGCCTTCTGGGAAGTTTCGCAAGCGAGGACGCTCGCGCTACTCTGGGGCGGCGGACTGCCGCCTTCGCCTGCGGCTACGGACGTGCCAGGGGGAGACCGCCGCTCCTTGCCCGGCTTTTTATTGTGTTCCATTGCGAACCGCGAAATAATGAGCGCATGCCTGATCACATTTACAAAAAACTTGAAATAGTTGGTTCGTCGCCGAACGGACTTGAGGAGGCCGTAAAAAATGCACTGGCGCGTGCCAAAAAGACAGTCCGCAACATGCGATGGTTTGAAGTGACCGAGACCCGCGGATGGATCGAGGAAGGAGAAGTACGCGATTGGCAGGTGACCCTGAAAGTCGGCTTTACCCTGGAGGAATAATCTAGCCGGGCGCTGCGTGCGAATGTCGAATATCAAAGACAGGCGCTCGCTGCGTCAGGGTAGTTCTGCAATATCACTGCTCTTCCTGGGCCGCTTGGTACAGCTTGGCGGCCCCATAAATTAGGATCGCCGGTCGTAATGCCACGATGAGCAGGCGCACAAGACCGCTGAGAACACGTCCCAGTGGTAACCGATTCAAAACGTATCCAGCCACAAACGCCCACACCAAAGACTGCGCTGGCTTTTCGCGTACGTAGTCCTCGGTGTCACTGAGAACCGCCTCGACCTGATCCTTGACCCATTGCACTCCGCGTTCCGGGAGTTCAGCGGCTACGTCTGCAGATGATTGATCCATTTCGCTTAATATTCGGATCGCAACCCTATCTTGCGCGCATGTGCCGCTATCGCAGAGTCAGCCAAATCGAGCTTGCGCCCGCGCCGGCTGGAAAATCAGGGAGTTGAGGCGGCCAGTGAAATGTACCGGCACGGCGCGTTGCTTTCAGGCAATAACGGGCCATCACTTCCAAGGCATGCTCGCGCAACGCAGAGCAATTGGTGGAGAGCAAGATGTGGCTGTCTCGCTCTGCTAGTCCGAGAGCGTCTATGAGCACGTTTTCGAAATCATGTTCGACTTGAAACGTCTTTCCTCGAGGCGAACGCGAGAAAGTCGGCGGATCAAGAATGATCACGTCGAATTTTTCACCTTTCCTTACGAGACGCGGCAACACAGCCCGGACATCATCTTCGATGAAGCGATGCTCGATTGTTGGAAGGCAGTTAAGCGCAAAATTCTCGCGACCCCGGGACAGATACTTTTTGGAAAGATCGATGTTAAGGGTAGCTGCTCCGACATATGCCGCACTGACAGAAAACGAGCACGTATAGGCAAAGCAGTTCAGCAGCCGCTTGGGCGCAATATGCCGCACGTAGTGGCGATTTTCTCTTTGATCCAGAAACAGACCCGGGGAAAAGCCCGTCCCGAAGTCAATTCCGAACTTCAGATGTCGCTCGGTGGCGATGGTCTGTAAATTCTCGGCAGGGTCGCCAACAATCAGACGCGGTGGTTCACGCTCTTCATCTTTTCTCGAGACGAACCTTGCGAAAATGCGTCCAAGGTCGAAGCCCACAGAGCTTGTCCACGATTGCAGTTCAGCGAGAAGCCGCTCACGGGCCAGCACTCGTTTGAACGAAATAAGGATGTCCCGCCCGAAACGCTCAACCCACCCATCCTCGATAGTGCAGAGGCGGTATGCGTCGGTTGCCGCCGCCTGAAAATCGCGAAGCAATCGTGCATCGATCCAGCCGAAATTCATCTTCTTATCGCTCCAATCGCGTACTTCGAATCGCCACCGCGCAACGGATCGGTTGCCGCCCGAGCCCGCATTGCTACACTGCGGCATAGTCGATGCATTGTCCCGCACCCCTCCGCTGAGGCGGGGCACACCTATGCAAGAAATAACCGTTCGCGTTCCGGCGAGCACTTCCAATCTCGGTCCTGGTTTTGATTGTCTTGGGGTCGCACTGCGCATCTATAATGATGTAACGGTGGCCCGTGGTGCGTCGCGTCAGCATCTTCATCCGCGAATTGTTTCCGACGCGGCGAACCGGTTTTTCAAGCAGTCGCGCCGGCGTGCGTTTCCCTTTTCCTGTTCAGTTGCAGAAAACGTTCCGTGGTCGCGCGGCTTGGGCAGCAGCGCAACCATTCGCCTCGGTATCTTACTTGCGCTCAATCGTCTCAGCGGTACTCCGCTCAATCGATTCACGATTTTCCGATTATGTGCCGAACTGGAAGGACATCCCGATAACGCTGCGCCGGCAACGTTTGGTGGCTTCACCATAGTACAACGTAGGGCGACCGTCTCGGTTGCACGGGACCAGCGGGACCCGGCGAGTCCATCCGGTGGCAAGCGAGACGCATGCCCTACTCTTCAGCGCTTCGCAGTCTCGCCCCAATTGAATTTCGTTCTGTTCATTCCTGACCTTGAAATTCGCACCTCGAGAGCGCGAAATGTTCTACCTTCAAACATTTCACACATCGCTGCGGTCGAAAATTGCGCGAACGCGTGCGCGCTTACTGCGGCTTTGGTATCACAGGATTACCAAAAGCTGCGCGGCACATTTGCAGACCATCTTCACCAACCATTTCGCGCGAAGCTGATTCCTTTTCTTCCATGTGTCATCGCGGCCGCTGAGAAGGCCGGCGCGCTCGGCGCGTTTCTTAGCGGAAGCGGATCGACGATCGCGGCTGTCACGCTTAATTCATCAAAGACGATCGCGGCTGCCATGGCACATGCTGCAAAAATCCCGGGGCGCACAATCATCACGCACGCTGACAATCGCGGTGCGGAGATTCTCACCAATCACTATTCTTCATGGGCCGCCGACTTGAACAACTAGAGGAGTTTGGAATCGACGTGGTTCTCGGGCGCCGTCACGGCATTCGAGCGTCGGGGCTGCGCGGGATTCTTCACGCACTTTCATTCGTTTACGACCGCTTGGTGCAGCTACGGCTTTATCTCTATCGCAAGAGAGTGTTGCGCGAACGCGCGCTCGGTTGTCTCGTCATCAGCATCGGGAATCTTACCGTGGGCGGCACGGGTAAGACGCCGATTGTCGAGAAGTTTGCCCGTGCTTTGCAGGCTGGGGGACGGCGTGTTGCCATTCTGAGCCGCGGGTATAAGAGCGTGCCGCGCAAGCGAAATTGGCTGAGCTGGTTTCGCAGAGACTTCGATCCTCCCCGTGTTGTATCCGATGGCAAATCGCTGCTGCTCGACTCACTGACTGCGGGCGATGAGCCTTACATGCTCGCACACAACTTGAAGGACGTAATCGTGCTCGTGGACAAAGACCGGGTAAAAAGCGGACGGTTAGCGATCGACAAATGGCACGTCGATACGTTGTTGCTCGACGACGGATTCCAATATCTGCATCTGAAACATCGACTGGACATGGTGCTTGTCGATCGGCAAGCCCCCTTCGGAAACGAATTCCTGCTTCCCCGAGGCATGTTGCGGGAGAGACCGCGCAATCTCCGCCGCGCCAGCTACATCTTTATCACAAAGAATACCGGCCAACCTAATTCTGATCTCATGAAACGCATCCGCCGTTACAATCGTACCGCGGAAGTCATCGAATGCGCGCATAAACCGCTCCATCTTCAGAATGTTTTTACGGGCGAACAATTGCCACTTACCGCTTTGGAGAACGCCTTCGTCGGCTCGCTGTGCGCGATCGCGGCGCCCGAAAGCTTCGAAGCCGCGTTGCAGAAACTCGGGGCGCATGTCGATCTCGCCAAGCGCTACATCGATCATCACTATTATACTGAGGCGGAACTAATCAGCTTTACCAAGCGTTGTATCCGTCGAGACCTGGCGATGATTGTGACCACCGAAAAAGACTCGGTGCGAATGCCGCGTTTGCCTGAAGCGGAATTGAAAGTGCCGATCTATTTTCTGCGGGTGGAAATCGAAATCCTCAGTGGCCACGAAAGCTGGGAGCATTGCGTCGCCCGCATCTGCAAACCAAAGTCCATGCTCTCGCCCGAACGCTTCTTCGCCTAAACGCTGCTCTCAATTCGATGTTGGACGTTGAGCGTTGGACGTTGGACGTTTGCTTCACGTATGCCGAATAAGGCGGAGCTGATTGTAGAAGAGCGCAAGATTCAGGTCTCCAACCTAGACAAAGTGCTTTATCCGAAAGTCGGTTTCACCAAAGGACAGGTAATCGATTATTACATTCGCGTGGCCCCAGTGCTTTTGCCGCACTTGAAAGATCGGCCGCTCACTATGAAGCGCTATCCCAATGGAGTGGAAGGCGAATTTTTTTATGAAAAGAACTGTCCGTCGCATCGACCAAAATGGGTGAAGACGGCAAAAGTCTGGAGCGAAGGCAATCAACGGATCATGAACTATTGTCTCGTGAACGATCTTCCCACCCTCGTTTGGGCCGCAAACCTGGCCGACCTCGAGCTGCACACGTCGCTTTCGCGCAAGAACAACATCGAACGGCCGATAGTGATGGTGTTCGACCTCGATCCCGGCGCGCCTGCCGACATCGTTCAATGCTGCCAGGTAGGGCTTTGGCTGCGGGATTTGTTGGGCAAAATGAAATTGAAGTCGTTCGCGAAAACGAGCGGCTCAAAGGGTCTTCAAGTGTACGTGCCGCTCAATACGACAGCTACTTATGACGAAACCAAGAATTTATCTCGCGTGCTTGCACAACATCTCGAACACGAACATGCCGGAAGGGTGACTTCGAACATGTCCAAGGCGGTGCGCAAAGGCAAAGTGTTCGTTGATTGGAGCCAAAACGATGAACACAAAACCACCGTCTGCGTGTATTCACTTCGCGCGAAGGAAGAGCCGACTATCTCAACTCCAGTCACTTGGAACGAAGTCGAAAACTGTCTCAAAAAGAAAAAGCCTGATCTTTTGAAATTCCGCTCGGATCAAGTCCTTGCGCGCGTGGAAAAGCTTGGCGACCTGTTCGAGCCCGTCGAAAAACTCAAACAAAAACTGCCAAAGAAATGGGAGCTGTGAAAAAGGACAGAAACACTGTCGATGCTAAAAGCCTTGCGTCTTTGCTAACCCTTGCCAAACAGGAGCTCAACTTGCTCTACACCGAGCCGCCGGCAATTCGAAACGGTGGAGCCGACGAAGGATGGTTTTGTCGTGAGCACACATATCACACGTATTTTTTACTGCGTTTGCTCGGCTACGAAGCTGATATTGAACTTGGCGATTTTGCCGTTCGAATGCCGACAGGATTTGGCGTCACGTCGTATGAAACTGATTCCGATCACGCATGGTGCGCTGTGCGAGACTTAGTGCCGATCGATCTCAGCATGGATTTTCGTTATCGTGCGGAACTACCGAAGTTAGAAAGTGCGATTGTCGGGAGAGACGGTGTCGGACCATACAAAATCTTTTATTTCTATGGCCAACCCGAACTTGAGAGTTGGTTCCGCCGCGCGCCCGAGTCCCCGCAGATCGCATATCTTGTAAACGACGTTGCACGCTTTGATCCCATCATCCTACTTAACGAGCCAGAATCATTCTTCTTTCCAACTGACTCGAGCGGGTGGTTGCGGCTTTATGGTGCCGATATTTTTTGCCGAATCACAATGCATCTTTACGAGACCGTCCACGCTCGTGTTCGGCCGCTCTACGCCAAGTTCGACTCGCAATCAGCTTTTCGTTATGTGCGCACGCGATATGCATCATCCCGGCTAGACATTGAGAAGATGCTTTCCTGTTAGGACTTTGGCCTAGACAAAGTAAGACGATGCGCACGGAACAAATTGGAAGTGTCACTGGTATCCTTTGCTGCGCGGTTCGGCCACTCGGCATAACAGGTTCATTTCGGATAAACCAGGATTTGAGCACAATGATACAGTGGTAGAACATGAATAATCAGGCATGGTTTGATGTGGCTGGATGGGTGGGCGCAACTGCTCTCCTAATCGCTTACGCAATGGTTTCCCATAAGAAATTGGAAGGGGATTCGGCTACATTCCAACTCCTTAATATCAGCGGCAGTCTTCTGCTGGCAGCTAACACCATCTTTTATGGATCCTATCCGTCCACGTTTGTGAACCTCATCTGGGCAGGGATCGCCGTTTTTTCCATCGCTACCAGAAGGCGAGTTTCGTCGCGTTAAACATCGCTAACCAGATGGTGACCATTTTGGATCCAAGGCGCGTAGCTAGCTTGCCAGGCCTTGGAAATAGGCTGGTTAGATTGTTAGATGACGGAGGTCTTGTCTCTCGGTATGGCGCCAAAATTGGTTCTGGTACCATAAGTACAGAGCAGTTGGAGGCGGCGCTGTTTGTATTCATCTGCTCATGCGCGCGCCTTCGTTCGCTTTCCTCAGACAGCAAAGTTTCACAACAAGCAGTCGAGGAAACTGTTTTCGCGATGCTTGAATCTGTCAGCAACGGAAACCGTCTGGTAAGGCTCGGCGAATGGGGTTTGTCGGATTTCGAACAATCTCAGGTGATAATCGCTCTCGAAACCCTTTTTGGCCCGCAGGTTCCGCTGAGTGATGAAGAGCCGCCCCGCGCGATCGAGCGCTTCGCGGTAAAATTTGGAGAATTAATGACAGCGCGGGTACAGGTTGGCACCGCGGCCTTGGCGAAAGCATTGAAGGCGGCGAGTGAAAAGGCAACGTCCGCAGGCGATCGCTGGCACTTCGCCCTAACGGAAATTTCAATGGATATTAATCGAGGATTGAAGGGGTGTCCGCTAACGACGCTTGCTGCCAATCCTGCTTTGTTGAGTCAATGGCACGACAATGCATTTTTTGAAACATCCGTTGTTTTACTTGATTACGTCGCACGTATTCACGAACTGATCTAGTGCATATGCGCAAAGTGAATCTCAAAGAGATCCCAGAGCAGGAACGGCAGTCGCCAAAGGGAAAGTTTGGCCGCATGACGAAGAACATTTCGATCGCGCTCGGTCGTGAGCCGGACTCGCTCGATTTGACAAAGCGGCATCCGTTTGACCTTGCGCTGGTGCGGATTCCAAAAGGCAAGACGCTTTGCCCCTATCACGCGCATGCCGCGGAATCGGAGCTTTATCTCGTCGTCTCCGGTCGCGGCAACGTTCGCGATAAAGATGGAGTCACTGAAGTTGGACCGGGCGATGCGTTTCTATTTCAACCCTGCGAAGCGCACCAACTCAGTAACGCAGGTGATGAAGATTTTGTTTATTATGTGATCGCCGATAATCCGCGCAGCGGCGGCACAACTGGTGACTCCTGTTATTATCCGGACAGTGGCAAGTGGGCAGTGACGAAGGAAGGAACCGAAGAATTCATCGTGAGAGGAACTGAGACCGACTATTTCGACGGCGAAGAATGACAGAAGGCTGAAATGCGGAAGGTAAACATTAACGAGATCAAAGAAGAAGCATGGCAGTCGCCAGGCGGAAAATACGCCGTCTCGTTCAAAGGAATTTCTGAAGCACTCGGACGCGAGCCTGCCTCCCTCGATTTGTCCAAGCGTCATCCGTTCGATCTCGAATGGAACTGCGTTCCTCCCGGAAAACCAAATTTTCCTTATCATGCACACTCGGCGCAATGGGAGCTTTATTTGATTGTTTCGGGCGAGGGGAACGTGCGCCACAAAAATGGTACGACGGATGTCGTAGCCGGCGATGCGTTCATTTTCGGACCTGACGAAGCGCATCAATTGATTAACTCAGGCCAGGAAGACCTCGCCTACTATGTCATTGCGGACAACCCAATCGGCGAATCGTCGTATTATCCCGACACCGGAAAATGGAAGGTCAATAAATCGTCAGCGGCTGACCGCGTCGTTATCAAAGGCCGGGAAACGGATTATTTCGACGGCGAAGAATGAGCGATTGTGATGTCGCGCGAAGTCGAGGCATCTCTCGATACTCTGGCGTGCAAAGATAAATCCAGAGATTCCTCGACTTCGCTCGGAATGACAAACGACGGGTATGCGACGCCTAACCCCGAAGGAGACGCTGTTGCCTGTGACCTGCTCTGTATCCAAGTTCCAATCATGGACTCCAATCAATCCCTGCAGGCTTTTCCCTACAAAACGTACCTGAACATTCTGCACGGCCCGCTTGAGCTCATCGATGTGCAGAAGCTGGCCGATGCCTGCACCGACAAATGGTATAACCAGACGCTTTGCAAAGTGAATGACTCCGTCGTCAGGATGGCCGTGGTGCAGGGCGAATATCACTGGCACGAACACAAAGATATTGATGAATTCTTTTTCGTTCTGGACGGACATTTCCTGATCGATCTCGAGGATCGCGTTGTCGATCTTGCTCCAAGACAGGGCTTTGTTGTTCCCAAAGGTGTGCGTCATCGCACGCGCGCTCCTGAACGAGCCGTTATCTTGATGGTCGAGCGCGCCGACATCGTTCCGACTGGCGACTAATGGATAGGGCTGTTATGTTGAGCGAAGCGAAACATCTCTGTCTATTTCCGAGGAAAATCAGTCCAGAACTGCTCAGAAATTCTTCGCGTCGCTCAGAATGACATTGGAATAAAGGGAGAGCCCGGCGCCACAGAGCAGCACGTGAAAATAGTTTCCGGCGGACAAACGGGGGTG
>QHNR01000121.1:0-13339 GCA_003218475.1 Verrucomicrobiota bacterium
GTGCGGAAACGCGCTGGTTGGCTGGTGATTTTGTTCCTCGGGGAAATGTTGACCGCGACAGCAATGGCAAACTACCAGGAGGAGTTGGCAAAAGCGCTAGTGCTGGCGCTATTCCTCCCCCTCATCGTCTCAAGCGGCGGCAACTCTGGTTCGCAAGCGTCGACTTTGATGATTCGCGCCATGGCACTAGGCGAAGTGACGCTGCGCGATTGGTGGCGGGTGATGGGTCGCGAAGTGCAAGCCGGGCTTTCATTGGGGGTGATCCTGGGAGTGATCGGCGTTGTGCGCGTCGCGGCATGGGCGATCATCGGCGAACAATATTTTCATCGACAGCCGTACGGTCCGCACTGGTCTCTCGTCGCGATTACTGTTGGGATTGCGCTCGTCGGAGTCGTGCTGTGGGGAACACTTTCCGGCTCCATGCTTCCCTTTCTTCTGCGCAGAGTCGGAGCCGACCCAGCTACATCTTCTGCACCTTTTGTCGCCACGCTTGTCGACGTGACAGGGCTAATCATTTATTTCAGCATCGCCCTGGTTATCATGCGCGGTGCAATGCTGTAGCTTCAAAAGTTTTGGAGAGCTTGAGGCCTGGCCGGGTCTATGATTGCCGAAATAGACGCTCGCCGTTTACAAAATGGTGATACGCGCTCGCACGCGCGACAGCGGCGATGGAGACATTTAGCAGTCCAACGTCTTTGGATTCACGCGATAGGTCCAATCAGGCGCATGGTTGTTTGAGGAATTAATGTCGCGCAACACAGCGTCTACACGTGCGCGATTTGGGGACAAGGTGCAGACCGGGTCGGTATTTGCAGCGTTTCCGGTCAGCAGCGCAGCCTGACAGCGGCAACCGCCAAAGTCGATTTCCTTTTGCGGACAGCTCCGGCACGGCTCCGGCATCCACTCCGTTCCCCGAAATCGATTGAAGCTTTCCGATTCCCGCCAAATCCAATCGATCGCATGCGCCCGAACATTTTCGAAACGCGAATCAGGAATCGCAGACGAGGCAGTCGGGCAGGGGAGCACATCGCCTGTCGGGTTCACGGTGAAATATCGTTGTCCCCAGCCGCTGAGACACGGTTTGGGCCAGGTTTCGTAGTAGTCCGGCAGCACATAAAAAATGTCGATCTTGCCGGCTAACCGAGCTTTAGCTTCCATCGCGATTTCTCGCGCACGAGTGACTTGTTCCTGAGTCGGGAGCAACGCTGCGCGATTTAGGAAAGCCCAGCCATAAAACTGCACGTTGGCCAGCTCGACTCTTTCGGCTCCAAGGCTCTCCGATAGCTCAATCATTTCCGGCAGGCGATCGATATTGCGCCGGTGAATCACGAAATTCAGGCTAAGCGGGATTCCGGCTGCGCGGATTTTCGCAGCGACGTCCAATTTCCGGCGATGCGCGCGCGCGCCAGCGATTTCGTCGGCCAGATCGGCGTCGTCCGATTGAAAACTTAGCTGGACAGAGTCGAGGCCCGCATCGCGCAACGCGCTGATGCGGTCATCATCGAAGCCGATGCCGCTGGTGATCAGATTCGTGTAGAGACTCACCTCGCGCGCGGCGTGAACAAGCTCGGCCAGATCCCGACGAGCAAGGGGTTCGCCTCCGGAAAAACCAATTTGCAACACGCCGAGTGTCGCGGCGTCGCGAATGACACGTTTCCACTCGTCGGTGGTGAGTTCTCCATTTAGAGCGTGCATATCGCTGTACCCGCCGCCCTGTGGGCAGCTACAGGGTTCGAGCAGTACGGACAAATGCAGCGGGCACCTGTAAGTAACTTCGGCGAGCAATGCGTATGGGCGTGGCGCGGTCATGTCAGATGTTGTAGCCGGCATCGGTGATGCCGGTTCTTGGGGCTGCGGGGATCAACGATCCCGGCTACAGGCGGGGCGATCATATGAGTTCAATCAGTTTGCGTCGTCGCAAATCGGACAGGGTTTCGCGCACATCGGCGGCAAGCGCCGCAACGTCGGAGTCGTATTCTTCAGCCAACGCCCGTACAATCTCGTTGAATGTTCGCCCATTGCAGCGGGAAAGAATTTCCTGCGCGGTTTCGTTTAATTCGACAATGCCTTCGGGGAAAAGCAAAACGCTCTTGCCGGTCGCGGAATCGGTTTGTAGCCGGACTCCTTTCGCAAGGCGCGGCTGGACTGCATCAGCACTTTCGATAGGCATGGTGAATGGCATCGAGAATGGACCAAAGCACGTCGCATTTAAACTCGAGAGCGCGCACGGCCTCGCGCTGGAGCTCGGGTGTGTTGCAATATTCCAGCGTGATGGCGAGCGCTTCGTTAGAATCGCGTTGCGCCTGTGTGACGCGACGTCGGAAATAATCAAGCCCGCGCGGATCGATCCACGAATAAGATTTCTCGAAGCCTGCGAGTCGTCTCTTCATTAGGTCAGGCGCAAACAATTCGGTCAGCGAGGAGGCGATTGCGACTGGCCAAGGCCTGGTGCGTGCGAAGTTTGCGTAAGCGTCCACTGCGAAACGAACTCCGTGTTGCAGATGCCGATCTTCAATGAGCTCGGCGCGCGGCAGTCCGCACGCTTCACCGAGTCGCAGCCAGGCTTCGATGCCGCCTTCGTTCTCAGGCGCGCTTGCTGTAGTGTGCGCTGTCCTCAGCGCATCTGGGTCGGCGCGTTCTCCGCTGAGGACAGCGGACTCTACAGCCCGTGGCAGAGCCCGTCGTGATCGAGAATGCGATGAATCCAGACGCGGCGCAGTTCGCGCACGGGGCAATTGGAAAGAATCGCGGTGTCTTTGATTGGAATATTTCGCTGATAATAAAAGCGATTGGCCACCCAACCGCGCAGCGCTTCCGGCGAAAGCCGGCCTTCGTTCATGGCGACGTGAAATGGATGTTTGTCGTGGTAAGCGCCCGCGCCGATCGCGCGCAATTTTTCGACGAACGTTTCCTAGTCCCAAATCCCGGTAGTCATAAGACGATTTCCAATCCATCGCGCGCGATCTCGATTCCGGCCTGCTCGACCTGTGCGCGTTCGCGAGTCTCAGGCATCAGGATCGGGTTCGTGTTGTTTATGTGCGTGTAAATCTTCCGGCGCGCAGGCGATTGGCGCAAGAAGTCAAGACTGCCGCCCCGGATGGGCAAGTGATTCATCTCGCGCGCGCTACGAGCGCCTAGCCGCACCGCCGCGAGTTCATCGTCACTCCAGAACGTCCCGTCAAACAGGACGACATCAGACGTGTGAACTGCGTCTCGCAATTCGTCGGTCAGTTCACCGACACTCGGGGCGAACAGCGCGGTTGCTCCGGATGTATCGTCCCGAAGTTGCAACGCGACGCTCCTCGGCAATTCGATCGTTCGAAAACCGATCCTGCCACTCAATGATTGAAACTCAGCTGTGGTCTTTCGCCATTCGATTCCGCTGAACCGTGCGAGCACGCGATCGATCCATTCAAGCGCTGTTCGCGTTTCATCGGCTGCATAAATGACCTGGGGAGGTTCCTGTTGCCGCAACAGCAATAAACCCAACGCATGATCGATGTCGGCATTCGTCAAAAGAACTCCGGCGATCGGAGTGTTGCGTGGCGACTCGTGGTGCGGCTGCAAACGCGGCATGCTTTCGATTTGTCGAGCCAAATCGGGCGATGCGTTGATCAAGAACCAGCTCAGAAACTTTTCGGCGTCGCCGCTGATCGCGATGCTGGATTGCGTCTGCGGCGCAATCTTGCCTGCGCGCGCGGCGACGCAGTTCGCACAGGCACAGTTCCATTGGGGCAGACCGCCGCCGGCTGCAGTGCCGAGAATATGAATGCGAATCAACCGGAGTCCCGCAGCAACTACTTACGTCCGATCAGACCGCGCCCGCGTAACACGTGCACTCAAAAAAGATCGGAACGGTTTTCAGCATCGGTTTGATCCAGCGCTTTTTAGTGCGTCTCATACGTCGTAGGTCTCATAGGTCAAATGGGCTATATCGGTCAAATTATTTTTTAATGAAGCTGATGTCGCCGCTTCGTTCGACGCGGGCAACTCGAATCTTAGAAAGGTCGTCGGTGTGTGCGCTAAGACGCATATCCTCGTCTAGGTCATGCGTGGAGACATGGTTGCGCCGCATCACGTCGAAATCGCATTGGCCCTCGCACACGATGGTGTCGGGCTTGCCCTTCACCAGAATCCCAAATCCATGGGCATAGAATGCCAGATATGCGAGGAAGCGGTGGAGCAGCACCAAAACCACCCCTCCGCCGATTGTGGCAAAAAATGCTGCCGAACCGTTAATCGCGCGCGAAAGCACCGACGCGAGGATTACCAGCAAAACGGCATCGAACGGAGTCTTGCGTGAGAGCGAGCGTTTATGCCCAAGCCGGACCATGGCTAATGTCGCAAGGAACACGATGATCCCGCGAAGGGAGATTTGAACAAACGTCAAACTTTTCGGTTCCACGCCCAAGCCGAGGACAGTTTCAAAGGAGTTCCAGAGTGCATTCATAGCTAAGATTGTATCGCCGTGAGAACTTTTGTCGCCCGCATACCCGTTTTCGATGCCGGGCTTGCGCGAGAAAGCGTCGCGTGGCATAAGACGACCGCTTGCAGGATTTGACCAGCCCGTTGCACGAAATTTATGCCGACAGCTCCACCTCCTTCTCGCGACGTCGCGCTAGAAACGCGCGTCTTTTGGGAACGCTTCAAAAAAGAAATCACAGCGGCGCTCCTCATTATGCTGCTCGCGGCTATCGCTTATACCGGTTATCGCTTTTATTCCGATCGACGCACCGCAGCCGCATCGGCTTTATTAGCCAGCGCAAAGAACGCGCAAGAGTACCAACAGGTGATTGTGCGTTTCCCAAACACGCCCGCCGCCGCCGCCGCTTATCTTTTACTGGCTGAAGCTCAGCGGAATGAAAAGAAATTCGCGGAGGCGAATACAATGCTTCAAACCTTCATTGCCAAGTACCCGCAGCACGAGCTTGTGAGCACGGCGCGAATGGCAATGGCAGCAAACCTGGAGTCCTTGGGAAAAACGGATGAGGCGTTGGCAATGTATCAGCAAATCGCATCGACCTACCCGAACAGTTTCAATGCACCGATGGCTTTGTTCTCGCAGGTGTATATTCTGAAGGCGAAAAATCGAAATGACGACGCGCGCCGAATCTGCGAAACCATCCTCACGCAATACCGAACGAGCATCTGGGCGGGCGAGGCGATGCAGCAATTGCGTTTGCTGAAGCCAAGTGGCTCACCGGCGCCGGGGCCAGCACAGACTGCAACAGCCCCGCCGCTATTGGCGCGTCCTCCGGCGCCAGCGCCGCCGCCGGCCCCTCAAGCTCCGCCACCGCCAAAGAAACCGTAGCGGTAGGGCTCGACCGCCGCCCGAGCCGGACTGCTGGCCGGAGCGGACGGCTCGGCGATCCGTCCCTACCTCTGCCGTCGCGTGAGACACCATATCAGGTCTCACGCGTCGGTGATTACCGCTTCGAGAACTGGAAACGTTTCCGTGCCCCGGGTTGTCCGGATTTTTTTCGCTCTTTCATGCGCGGATCCCTGCGCAGCAGACCCTCAGCCTTCAGTGGGCCACGCAAATTCATATCGACCTGAAGAAGCGCCCGCGCAATAGCCAGCTGCGCTGCGCCCGCCTGTCCCACCGCGCCACCACCGCTGGCATTAATCCACAAGTCATAAGCATTTACGGCCTTGGCGGTTTGAAGCGGTTGTAGCACCACGTTCTGGAGGGGCGCGGTTGGAAAATAATCTTCGAAGGTGCGGCCATTAATATCAATCTTCCCGCTACCAGGCGTCATGCGAATGCGCGCGACCGATGTCTTACGGCGGCCTGTGGCTACGAATTCCTCAGTCTGTGGCATAGAATTACGATTTCCGGAGTTTAACAGATTGTGGCTGCTGCGCGGTATGTGGATGAGAATCGCCGCGGTAGACTTTTAATTTTCGATAAACACGGCGACCAAGCCGATTATGCGGAATCATTCCCCGCACTGCCCGCTCGATTAGCAGTTCGGGATGTCGAGCGCGGCGGGCGCGAGCATTCTCCGATTTGTGCCCACCCACGTAACCTGAAAAACTCATGTAACTCTTTTGTTCTTCTTTCTTTCCTGTAAGCCGCACTTTTTCCGCATTGATGACGATCACAAAATCGCCCGTATCCACATGCGGCGTGAACACCGTCTTTTCTTTGCCACGTAACAGATTTGCTGCCTTTACCGCCACTCTTCCCAGCACCTGGTCAGCGGCGTCGATTACCCACCACTTGCGTGGGACTTCGCTCGCTTTGGCAGAAAACGTTTTCATCTTAGAAAAAGGCACGAAAACTACGGGCGACGCAAGGACGTGTCAACCCATCGAGAGCCAATGAGACACGTGAGTCAATTGGGTCTTATCATGATGGAAATGCTTGCTGGCGAACTTGCCTTTGCGCGCTTAATTCTCTGCCCATGTCCAACGCGACACCTAAGACTGCGATCACACCGCGCCGGGACGAAGACTTTCCGGAATGGTATCAGCAGGTGATTCGCGCAGCGGAATTGGCCGAGCCCTCGGACGTACGCGGTTGCATGGTGATTCGTCCGTGGGGTTACGGAATTTGGGAAAACATGCAGCGTCAACTTGACGGCATGCTTCGCGCGACTAGCCATCGCAACGCTTACTTCCCGCTTTTTATTCCGCTGAGTTATTTCGCGAAAGAGGCGGAACACGTGGAGGGCTTCGCCAAGGAATGCGCGGTCGTCACGCACACGCGCCTGGAGGTGGATGCTGATGGGAAAATGAAACCGGCGAGTCCGTTGACGGAGCCACTTGTGATCAGGCCCACTTCGGAGACGATCATCGGCGCTAGTTATGCAAGATGGGTGCGATCCTACCGCGACCTGCCAATTCTAATTAATCAATGGGCAAACGTTGTTCGCTGGGAAATGCGGCCGCGTCTGTTTTTGCGCACAACGGAGTTTCTCTGGCAGGAAGGCCATACTGTCCACGAGACCGAGGCGGAGGCGCGCGCGGAAGCCAGACTGATACTCGACATTTACGAGCGCTTTGCCCGCGATCATCTGGCACTTCCTGTTTTTACCGGCGAAAAGTCCGATAGCGAACGTTTCCCCGGCGCGGTGCAGACGCTAACGATCGAAGCGATGGTGCAGGACCGCAAAGCGATCCAGGCTGGGACGTCGCATTTTCTCGGACAAAATTTTTCTCGCGCAAGCGGCATCCAATTTCAAAACCGGGACGGCAAGCAGGAATTCGGGTGGACGACGAGCTGGGGCGTAACCACGCGGCTCGTCGGCACCGTTGTAATGATGCACAGTGATGACGACGGCGCCGTTCTGCCGCCGCGCATTGCGCCAACGCAAATCGTCATCCTACCAATCACACCGAAGGAGCAGACGCGCGCGGCGGTCCTGGAGGCCTGCGATAAAGTTGCAGCGCGTTTGAGCGATACCCGATATGCCGGCGCTCCAATCGAAGTCTTAGTCGATCGGCGTGATCTCGGTGGGGGCGTGAAGAATTGGGAATGGATTAAAAAGGGTGTGCCGTTGCGCGTCGAGATTGGGCCACGCGATCTTGAAAAAAATTCCGTCGAACTCAGCCGGCGTGATCAGTCAGTTAAGGCGAAAGAGTCGATGCCCATGGAAGAATTCGTCGCGCGCGCGCCGGAGATTCTCACATCGATTCAGGAGTCGTTGTATGCGCGAGCGCAGAAGTTCCGCGATGCAAACACGCGCACGATCGATTCAAAAAAAGACTTCTACGATTTCTTTACGTCAAAAAGTGGCGCGAAACCGGAAATCCACGGCGGCTTCGCCCGCGCGCACTGGAACGGTTCACGCGAAATTGAAGAACAAATCAAGAACGATCTTAAAGTCACGATTCGCGTGATTCCGCTCGAGGATTCTTCCGAGCATGGGCAATGCATTTTTACCGGTGAACCGAGCGCGCGGCGTGTCATTTGGGCGAAGGCATATTGAGGCATGTCGCAGTCTATTGACGGCGCGCTTTGCTCCTGTTTATTCCCGCTGCGCAATGGAATTGAAGCTCTACAGTCGCGAGTGGTGCTCGTGGTGTATTGACGCGAAGGATTATCTGACCGAGAAAGGCTACCGCTTTCAGGAAATCAATGTGGGTGAAGATCGGCAAGCATATGAGGATATGAAGCAGCTTTCCGCTCAAACCTATGTACCCACGTTTGTGGCGGGCGACAAAGTCCTGGCCAATTTCGATACCGATCAGCTCGAAAAATTTCTCAGCGAGCACCAGATCAATCCGTAATGCTTTTTGGCGTCTTCCTTACACTCGGCGTGGTAGCGCTCAGCGTCGGCCTGCGCAGTTTTCAAAATTCCTATGCACAGAAAGCGGGCGCGCTCGGCATTCTCGCTGCCACTTTTCTTACGGTTTATTTTGTTACCGGCAGCTGGATCTGGGGCTTCGCCGCCGCAATGGGTTGGCTTTTTCTACCATGGTTGGAAATTCTCACGCGCATTCGTGCGCTCCGGCTTCCGAAGGAAAAACAGCTTCGGCCAAAAAGTCCGCCCTCTTCGGACACTTTCCCAGCGCTCAGCGAGATCACCTGCGAGATCGAAGAGGAGGGCTTCGTGCACGTCGGCGATGCGGGCTGGGATTGGGAAGACTACCGGCAATTCTTCCGGTTGTTTTACAGAGAAGAGGACCGAGTACAGGCCGCGATCTGCCTGAATGAGCAGCATGATTTTTCGTTCTATTATCTGCGGATTTCGTCGCGCACCAAAAACGGTACGGCTTGGACGACATGGAATTATCCGCTTTCATATGGCTTGAAGCTCACTCCTCTGTTCCGCATCAATCGACAGCGGCCGGATCGATCGTTTTGGCAGCTTTATCAAAGTCATCGCGAGTTTCTCAGGCGCAATAGGGTGGATCCCGCTGAAATCGACGCCCTCGATGAAGATCAAATTGAAGCCGAAATGGAGAAGGATTTGCGCGACCAAATAGCGCACAACATTCATAAAGGGGTCCTTAAACAAACGGCGACAGGCGACGTTAAATATTCCTGGCGCGGCATGATTTATCTTTGGTGCCAGTTTTTGGTCGATCTCGTGCGGCTGTAGTCATCCTGAGTAGAGAGCAGCGAACTCGAAGGATCTCGTCGCTGCGGTAGGGCGCATCACTCTGTGCGCGCCGTTGCCCATGACCCCGCGGCGTGCAGAGGACTGCCCGCCTACTAATGCAGGTGCGTGAAGATGTTCATTTGAACTTGCGCTCGCGGGCAGGTTGAACGATTATTCCGGGTGCTAACGGAGAGGCAGAGAAGCGTTCTAGATTTTATTCAGCGCGAGCAACGCGAGAAAGGCATGACGCCCAGCACTCGCGAAATTCAAAATCATTTCGGCTTTGCCAGCCAGACATCCGTCATGCAATACATTGCCGCACTCGAGCGAAAAGGGTTTCTCGATCGCCATGCGCGCAAGGCACGGGCCCTGATCACACCGGCCCTGAAGGTCAGAATTACCGATATTCCCATCTACGGGCAAATCCCAGCGGGGATGTCGGCGTTGACTGAGCAGACGGTTGAAGGTCACGTCTCACTCGACATGCGCTCAGCGAACGTTTTAAAGAATCGCGGCACATTTGCCTTGCGTGTCCGAGGCGATTCAATGATTGGCGCGCACATCGTCGATGGTGACATTGTGATTTTGGAAGACACTAAAGAAGTCCATAACGGCGATATCGTTGCGGCATTGATCGACGGGGAAACTTCATTGAAACGTTACGTTGTGGAGCACGGCCGCCCGTATCTGAAAGCGGAAAACCCCCGTTACCCGGACTTGGTTCCGGCCCGCGAGCTAAAGATTCAAGGCGTGATGGTATCACTGATCCGCAAACAAGAGCGCCGGAAAGGAGCACTGAAGTGAGAGGTCAAAAGTCAGAGGTCGGAGCCGGCCGCTCATTCATGAATACTGAACGTTCACTTGAACGTATACAAATGTGCGCCATGTTTATTTTCCCATGGCTGCAAGCGCCAAAATTATGGATCTCCGGAAACTGCTGGCGGAGCGTTTCCCCCATGCTCCTGCCACACCGCCAACAGGTTTAGTCACCGGTTTACCTTTTCTTGATCAAGCCATTGGCGGGGGATTACCGCGAGGCGCAATCACCGAAGTGATAAGCCCACGAAAAAGCGCGGGAAGCGCCTCAATTATTCATGCCCTGATCGATGGTGCATATCGGGATAATTATTTCATGACGCTGATTGATGGGCGCGATTCGTTCGATCCCTGCGGGTTAAATAATGCCTTACTGCGACACCTCCTTTGGGTCCGTTGTCTCAAAGCCTCTGAAGGGATCAAAGCGGCTGATCTCCTTCTGCGGGATGCCAATTTCCCGCTGGTGATTATCGATCTTATGCTGAACTCGCCGGAAGAATTGCGCAAAATTCCGCAAACGAACTGGTATCGTTTACAACGGCTGGTCGAATGGGCTGCTACGGTGTGTCTGGTTCTCACTCGATACGAAATGGTCGGCAGCGCACAACTGAAACTTGTTCTCGAAAGTTCGTGGAACTTGGAAACTTTGGAAAAGCAAAATGCGATTTCCCAGCTGCGAATCACTGTGAAGCGTTCGCATTTCCGAGCAGAGCTTGGCAGTCAGGGACGAAGAATCAGCTGAATTATGTTTGCCACAATATATTTGCCGAATTTCTATTTGCAGGCCGCCATCCGACATCAGCCAGAACTTCGCGCAAAAGCGGTCGCATTGATCGAAGAACAGGAAAGAAAACCGGTCATCATTCAATTGAACGAGGCCGCGGAAAACGCCGGAATTCAAAAAGGAATGACGCCGAGTCAGGCTTTGGCCCGATGGTTGCATGTGACGATCAAAGTTCGTGCACACAAACAGGAAAAATCGATCCAGGAAATCTTAATTCAGTGTGCGTTTACCCTCAGTCTGTTTGTAGAAGCAACCGCACCCGGTATTTGCACAGTTCAATTTACGGATAATCGCAATTTGAGCGAAAAAGCTCGCCACAGCGAGCGCGTTCTCCGGCGAATTTCGCGGGTTATCCAGCAATTGGCGGAATGCGAAATCCGCGCACAAGCTGCGATTGCTCCCACGGCAGATACCAGTTTTCTCGCAGCACATTTGGCGCGCCCAGTTTTGCAAGTTGTGAATGCAAAAGAATTTCTTGGTAATTTGTCGATAGAAACCCTCGCAACGTCTTATCCGTCGTTTCGGTAGAGATACGGGCGTTCGCGGAGACGCTTCGTTGATTAGGGTTTCTTTTTGCCGATGCCCGCTGTCTGCTTTACAACGAAAGATTTCACGCGGGCACACTCCTTCTTAACACCGTTGGTGAAATCGCGAGGGCCGTACTCGAACAGCACAACGAAGCTAAAGGTGAAAACGATGAACAGGACGAACCAAAAAAACCCGCGCAGAAGCGCCATGCAACAGGGTAGCCGCTTCAAACCGTGCGATCAATGGCACTGCTACAGACACGCGCCGCTCTTGGACGCGCTGACGCTACCCATTTTATCCCGAGATTTCGCGCGAATCGCAACAGCCTATGGTAAACGCGATCGTTGAATTTTTTCAACAAAGATCGACAATTAGCGCTCGCATGCGCAGGCTCGCAGCGGCGAATATTCTCGCTTACAGCAAAGGGTAGGTACCGAAGTGGCCAAACGGGGCAGACTGTAAATCTGCTGGCTTTACGCCTTCGCTGGTTCGAATCCAGCCCTGCCCAGATCTTTACGTGTGCACAACATCGGCTCCCGCGACCGCGTAATGTTCCGAAAGCGCGGGACTCAGCGTTGCGCGATCAAAATCCGCTGAGACAGCGGACTACAGCGCTTGTTTTCGGCTGTTCAGTGGCCTCTTCGCTGGCCACCTTCGCGCCGTCCGCCGTATCCACCGCCACCGCCGTATCCGCCGCGTCCGCCGCCGCCCCCGGGCCGTTGCTCTCGCGGGCGGGCTTCATTCACCGTTAATGGCCGACCTTCGATTGCCTGGCCATTGAGCTTCGAAATGGCGTTTTGAGCGTCCTCTTCCGAGCCCATCGTGACGAAAGCAAAGCCGCGCGACTTGCCGGTGAACCTGTCCTGCATCAGAGTCACTTCCTGCACAGCACCAGCCTGTGAAAAAAGCTCCTGCAGTTCGTTCTCCGTGGTGTTGAAGGGAAGATTGCCTACGTATAATTTAGTTCCCATTGAGTTTATTCTGGAAAACGCAGCCAGGTCACTGTTCCCGCTTATCGGATTTCAAATCGCCACTGAATAAACTCAACTGACAATCCACCAACTTCCGGGCTTTCGTTTCCGTTTGCGCCATTTGTAAAATGCTTCCCTCAAGAAAGCAATAGAAATTCGCAGAGCAATTTTTCCTCTTAAACTATGGCTCAACCAGGCAGCGCGACCGGGAAAAAGGATGCTGCGCGCGTCGCGGTTGTAGCGGAAGGCGTGATCAGCCCGCTGGGTTTTGGACTCACCGAGACACTCGATTCGCTGCGCAAGTCGCGAGATTGCGTGAGCCCGGTAAAGCGATTTTCAGTCGCTCAATGCCGATGTAAAACCGCTGGTCAAGTTTCCGACGACCGCCTTCTCGCTGGACGGGGTGAGGCGCCACGTTCGCGACGCCTTCATCGAGCTTCGCACATGATGATTCAAGCGTTAAAGGAAGTTTTAGCGCAAGAACCTCGGTTTGAACCGGAGTTAACGGTAATCGGAACAACAAGCGGCGGCATGTCGTACGGGGAATATTACTACCGCTCATTACGGCAAGCCGGGGATCTGCGACGCGCGCCGACGTGGATCGCTAATTATCCGGCGCAAAAGCCGGTCATCGATGCTCAGGTGGCGTTTGGAATTTCTGCGCCGTGCCAGGTGATTGCGAATGCATGTGCCTCGGGCACAAACGCCATTGGGCATGCGTTCGAATGCGTGCGATCCGGTCGCTATCAGCGGGTATTGGCGGGAGGCTATGACGCCATCTCAGAACTGGTTTTTACGGGGTTCGATTCGCTTCAAGCCTCGACGCCGGAGAAATGCCGGCCGTTTGACCGACAGCGCACCGGCATGGTGCTCGGAGAAGGCGCCGCAGTCCTTGCATTGGAAAACCTCGCCAGCGCCCAGCAGCGTGGCGCGCCTGTTCTCGCAGAGATTATCGGCTACGGTATTTCTACCGATAATTTTCACATCACACAGCCGGATCCTACCGGCATCGGAGCCCAGAAGGCGATGCAACAAGCCCTCCAAAGCGCGCACGTTTCAGCGGCGGCAGTCGATTACATCAATGCGCACGGAACAGCGACGTTGTTCAATGACGCAGCCGAAGGCAAGGCAATCAGCGCGTTATTTAACGGCGTGCCAGTGAGCTCCACAAAAGGCATGATGGGTCATTC
>QHNR01000121.1:13366-17542 GCA_003218475.1 Verrucomicrobiota bacterium
TCATCTGTTTGCTTGCGCTCCAGCACCAGTTTCTCCCGCCCAATATTAATTTTGGAGCCTTGGATGATCATCTTGATTTGAACATTGTCGCAAACAAAGCGCCACCGGCTGTTTTGCGCACAGCGCTTTCGAATTCCTTTGGCTTCGGCGGCACGAACGCTTCGATTCTAATGCGTACGTTTGAAGCATGAGTCTCGCGATCGCCGGCGTGGGGTGGGTGACACCTCTGGGAGGCGGCGTTGATTCAGTATGGGACCAGTTGCTTCGTGGGCATGAAGCGTCCGCGACAACAATGTCCGAACAATTTGGAGATCGATCTTACAGCGCCTTCCGCGTACCTGAATCGGTCATGGCGAGCGTCGCGCATCCGCGCCTCCGCCGAGCGAGTGTCATTTCGCGATTTGCAGCAGCAGCAGGTTTGGATGCGCTGCGCGCTGGAGGGTTAGAGCCCGGTTCACATAATGGAGAGCGAACTGCGCTTATCTTCGCCATCTCAAATGGGGGCGTGGTTTATACAAAACGTTTTTACAGCAACATCGTTGAGTCAGGTGCGCAATCGGCTAGTCCGCTCTTGTTTCCAGAAACCGTCTTCAATGCGCCGGCCAGCCATCTCGCGGCGATTCTCGGTATTACCGGGGCCACCTATACCCTGGTTGGCGACGGAGCGGTTGGGCTTGCAGCGATAAAAATGGCCGAAGACCTCATGGCAAACGAGACGCTCGACTACTGTCTTGTCGTTGGAACGGAAGAAATTGACTGGCTCTTGTGCGACGCCTACCGGCGATGGCGATTGCTTCGCTCGTCACCTCCGATTGAGCCATTCAATGAGCAACAACGCGGAATGATTTTAAGCGAAGGGGCAGGGGCAATCCTTCTCGCGCGCGAGGGGCCGTTCACAATCGAGTGCGCTCATCCGGGTGGATGTTTTTCGAAGCGCACGGAGGCCGGCGATATCTTAAAGCAAATTCTAAGCGATCTCAGCGAGACCCAAATCGACGTTGTTATCTCGGGCGCTAACGGCACGTTCGTCGATCAAGCTGAATCCGAAGCGATAGGGCAAATTGTTCCGGACGCGCTTGTTTACACAGGTAAACCCGCGCTGGGTGAAAGCGTCGGTGCCGCGGCGGTATGGCAGGTCATCCTGGCGGCGCAAGCGCTACGTTCTGCTGAGCTTCCGCCCGTGCTTCACGCGCACTCGGCGGTCACGATGCGGCTTTCGCATTCGCGCACCTCGATGCCCGGAGCGCGGCGCGCAATCGTGCTTAGCTGTGGAGTCAATCAGCAGGCCGCAGGGCTGCGACTCGCAATCCAATAACATTCTCGCTGTGCGCTAGCGAAGCGAGACGAGTTTCCAGTTCAATTTCCCGTCTGCGCTTTCAAGCCATGCCACGCTTGGAGGCGCGCCTTGGTTGGCGCGCGTCACGCACCCCGGATTCAGAAACAACACGCTTCCACGTTTTTGGTGTCGTGGCACGTGCGTGTGCCCGTGCAGCACAACATCAGCGTCCTTCGGGGAGTGATCGGGCGGTATATGTTGGAGGCGTAATTTTAATCCGCCTCGCACGAGATCGACAACCAGCGGCCAATCGGTGTTACTGTCGCAATTTCCTCGGACGACCGTGACTTGTGGCCCGACAGCGCGGAGCTCGTCGAGAATGTTCTCGGCGCAAACGTCGCCCAGGTGCCAGATTTCATCGGCGCTTTTGGCGATTTCTTTCACCCTTTCCGGCAAACGATTGTGCGTGTCCGCGAGCACGAAAATGCGCCGCGTCTTTTCCCTTGACTGTTCGAGGTTGGCCATATTTCCAAGATCCTGTTCGTATCGCGAAGCCGAAGTGCGCCGGCCGGGCTATTGTTGACGAAACGTCGCTCGAACGCGACGCTCGATTAGTCCCGCAGACGCGGGATAATTCTCGCCCATGGCCATTGAAGTAAAAATTCCTGCCGTCGGTGAATCGATCACCAGCGGTGTCGTCTCCGTCTGGCACAAAAAGTCCGGCGAGTTCGTGAACGAAGGCGAGCCGCTCTTCACGCTGGAGACCGACAAGGTTTCTACCGAGATCGTTGCCGAAAAAGGAGGCTTGCTCGAAACGAAGGTACCTGAAGGCCAGGAAGTCAAAATAGGGGAAGTGGTTGCCACAATTGATGACTCCAAGCAGCGAACGCAAGAAAAGAGCGAAGAAAAACCCAAAAAGAGGACGCCAGAGGAAAAGCGAGAACCCAAGCTCGAGAAAAAGGCGCCCGAAAAGAAAGAAGCTGTAGCCACGGGCATTGACCGCGGCCAACCGGGGTCAGCGCCCTCGGCTACAGCGCTGTCGCCCGCGGTTCGTCGGATCGTCGAAGAAGAGAAACTTGAGCCGGAGACAATTCGCGGCACCGGCGGGGGTGGACGTTTGATCAAGGCTGACGTGCTGGAAGCGGCTCACGAACGCGGTAAGGCAGACTTGTCCGCCGTAGCCTTGGCGAAGGCGGAAGAAGAAACCGATGATCGAGAAATTTCACCGTCTACCGATGGCCGGTTCGTCCGCAAAAAGCTGTCGCCGCTGCGCCGCAAAATCGCGCAGCAACTGGTGATGGCGCAGCACACTGCGGCAATTCTTACCACGTTCAACGAATGCGACATGAGCGCCGTCCAGGAATTGCGCCGGAAAAAGCAAGACGAGTTCACGACAAAGAACGGCGTCAAACTTGGTTTGATGTCGTTCTTCATTAAAGCATGCGTGGAAGCGCTCAAAGCTGTACCCGTTGTCAATGGGCGCATCGACGGCGACGACTTTATTCAAAACAATTACTACGATATCGGTGTCGCCGTCGGCACGGAGCGTGGACTCGTTGTGCCAGTCGTGCGCGATGCGGATAAGAAGAGCTTTGCCGATTTGGAGCGAGACATTGCTGATTACGCCGGCAGAGCGCGCGAGGGAAAACTGAAAATCCAGGATCTACAAGGCGGCACGTTCACAATTACAAACGGCGGGGTATATGGGTCGCTTTTTGCCACGCCGATTTTAAATCCGCCGCAAAGCGGCATTCTCGGCATGCACAAAATCATGCCGCGACCCGTTGCCATGGACGGGAAGGTCGAAGTTCGCCCGATGATGTATCTCGCGTTGAGTTATGATCATCGCGCCATCGATGGGAAGGAAGCGGTGACGTTTCTCATCAAGGTAAAGGAGTGCATTGAGGACCCGAAAAAATTGCCTTTGGATTTTTAAACTCCTTCCCCAGTTTAACATCCGCCTCATTAACACCTGGCTTCAGCCAGGTGCTCCGCAGCGCGAAAGCGTAAGCCGTTTCGACGGCTTCATTGGGTAATGAACAAGAGAAAGTTGTTGAAACAGCTCGATCGCTTTACTTGGATGACACCGGGCTGAAGGCCGGTGTTAATGAGAAATTGCAGTGTACGTTGCGTCTCCGGGTTTTTCAGCGATTGCTCATCTCGGCATGGAAAAATTTGACATCGTTATCATCGGCTCTGGCCCCGGCGGTTACATCGCCGCAATCCGGGCGGGCCAGCTCGGCCTGAAAACAGCCCTTGTCGAAAAAGACAAGGAACTAGGCGGCACTTGCTTGAACGTGGGCTGCATCCCTAGCAAAGCGCTCCTGACATCGACCGACCACTTGATGTTCGTCAAAAAAGAGGCGGCCAAGCATGGCATCGTGGTCGATGGCGCGCGCGCTGACCTGGTGAAGATGCAGGAGCGCAAGGACAAGGTCGTGAAGACATTCAATACAGGCGTCCGCTCGTTGATGAAGACGAACAAGGTCACAGTCTTCGAAGGCTTGGGCACCATCAATGCTCCTGGAAAAGTTTCGATCAAATCGTCGAATGATCAGACGCAGGAGATCGAGACAAAAAATATCGTGATCGCCACCGGCAGCGCGCCGGTGGAACTGCCATTTGCGAAATTTGATGGCAAAACAATTGTCAGCAGCACCGAAGCGCTGGAGTTCACAGAAGCTCCAAAGAAACTTATCGTCATTGGCGCGGGCGCGGTGGGGCTGGAACTGGGTTCTGTTTGGAACCGGCTCGGATCGGAAGTGACGATGCTGGAATTTCTCCCGCGCATCGCACTCGGATTCGATCTCGAGCTGTCCAATCTGCTTCAGCGTTTGCTCACTGCTCAAGGGATGACGTTCCATCTGGAAACAAAAGTGAGCGCAGTCAAGGTCAACAAT
>QHNR01000012.1 GCA_003218475.1 Verrucomicrobiota bacterium
GGAGCCAGTTGCTAAAGTTCATGAGGTTCTTGTAGGGGAGAATCATCTTTCAATTTGATTTCGTAATTTGTGCCGACATAATTAAGACGCGGGGTGGAGCAGCCTGGTAGCTCGTCAGGCTCATAACCTGAAGGTCGCTGGTTCAAATCCAGCCCCCGCAATCATTTCTCTCTCACGAACGCGCCCTAAAATCGCCAATCGAGTTTGCTTTCCTCTTCACCGCGACTTCGTTGATGTGTGGGCGGAAGAATTCTTGTTGGCACGGCAAGCTGGTCGGACCCGGGTTTTGTCGAGCGGTGGTATCCGAAGAAGATGCCGGTGAGCGAGCGGCTCGGCTGGTACGCGCAGCACTTCGAATTGGTCGAGGTAAACTCGACGTTTTATTCCGTACCAGAACCGCGAATGGTCGAGCGCTGGTGCGCAGCGACCCCGGATGACTTCACTTTCGATGTAAAGTTGCATCAACTGTTTTCGTTTCACTCGACACCGGCGAAGCTGTTGCCGCCGGATTTGCAAAGGCGCGCAGAAACGGACGCGAAAGGCAAAGTGAAATCGACACCGGACTTGCAGGAAGCGCTGCTTAAATTTTTTCTCCGGCCGATGTCAATTATTCGCAATGCTGGGAAGCTAGGCGTTTTACTCCTGCAACTTTCGCCTGCGTTTTCTCCGCGGAAGCATCAATTAAGCGAGCTCGAGCCGTTGATCGGGATGCTGAGCGATTACGACCTTGCGATTGAGCTTCGAAACCGCAATTGGGCAATCGGCGATCAATTGGAATCGACAATCGATTTTCTGCGCAGGCATCGCGTGATCTTTGTGAATCTGGATGCTCCTGCATCTGATCATTTCACAGTGATGCCGTCGAATGTGAACGAGGTGACGAACCCGAGGGCCGTATACCTGCGGCTGCATGGGCGCAACGCGAAAGCTTACGTGACCGGGAAAACGGTGGCCGCGCGTTTCGATTACGATTACAGCGATAAGGAAATTGCGGAGGTCGCAAAGCGCAGCAAGAAGCTCGTAAAAGAGGCGCGCGAGGCGCATGTGATTTTCAACAATAACAATCTCGATTATGCGCCGCGTGCCGGGCTTCGCTTGCGAAAAGCGCTGGGCCAAATCGTCAGGGCACCGGCGCAGACGCTGGAGCTGTTTTAGATTGCGTCGTAATCAAAGACACACGTAAAGCGGCCAAAAGCGGCGCGAGGAGGCGCACGCACTCCCAAAGTCCCGCGTCTCACTAGGTTTTGCACGCAGTGCTTTGGAGTGCGATGCGTCCTCGCATCGCTTTTGCCTCGAGTGATGCGCGAGTATTCATAAAGCAGTGGATAATTCAAAATTGAACCCGCCCGAGCCACAGCACACCGCCGAGGCGGTTTATGAATCACGATTGCCCGGGCCATTGGCGCGAATGAAGGCCTGGCTGGTGGCGCACCACGTGACCCTGATGGCGATCGCCGACACGCCGCACTCCATCGCACTCGGGTCGGCCATCGGAATTTTCTTTGGCTTCACCCCGTTGTATCCGCTTAAGACATTATTGTCCATCGCCGTGGCCTGGATTTTCCGCTGCAATAAAATCGCAGCTGCGATTGCGGTGACGCTGCACGACGTAATGATTTGGGCCATGCCGGCGTTGTATCTCGCCGAGTATCAATTTGGATGCTGGATCCTGAATCGGCCAGCAGCTCAACGTGTGCATCTCCGCCAATTCCGGCTCCACGATTACGTGCACTGGCATGTATTTTCACGCGTTGTTTGGCCGACGTTTTGGCCAGCGTTCGTCGGCTCGCTGTTCGTTGCGATCCCTTCAGCAGTGATTGTTTATTTTCTTATGCGGTTGTTGATTAGTCGTGCCCGAACCCTGCAGAAAATGAGCTGAACCGGTGGAACGGTCGCCGCGGCGACTCCTCAACGCGTTGCCAAATCATGTGCGACTTTGCCGCGTGATGTTTGCGCCTTCGGCGATTGCTTTGGCATCGTCTTCAGAGAAGCCGATCCACCTTTGGACAAGGTGGAACGCGGTTGACGAGCGTTTGCGAATCAGGATGCGCTGATTAAGGTGCTGCCGTCTCGGAGTATTTATGCACTTGTCACGTCGGTTTCTGATCATTCTCCTGGCCTTGCTCGCAAGCGCGTCCGTGCTTCGCTCGGCGGCCGCGGCGCAGGCGTATGTTATTGCCGATGCGCAAACGGGCTACATTTTGGAAGAACAAGAGCCCAGGAAAAAACTTCAAGTGGGTAGCCTGACCAAAATCGCGACGGCTAGCGTCGTGCTCGATTGGTCGGAGCGGAAATCAGGTGATCTGAATCAGGTAGTTACGATTCCGCAGGAGGCGTTTGTCGGGACTTCGGAAAACAACATCGGGTTTCAGCCGGGCGACAGCATTACATTGCGCGATCTTCTCTACGCTGCGCTTGTCCAATCCGACAATATCGCGGCCTACACGCTCGCGCACCACGTGGGTTCGCAGTTGGGATCGCTCCTGCCCAGTGATGTTGGCTCAAAATTCACGCCGGTGGATGCATTCGTTGCCCAAATGAATGCACTCGCCAAGCAACTGAAGATGGAGCGCACGCGTTTCGTAAACCCACACGGCATCGATTACAAAGTTAAACCCGTCCCGTACTCGACGGCCGAAGACATGGCGCGTCTCACTCGGTATGCAATGAACAAGGCAAGTTTTCGCTTTTATGTATCGCAAAAGGAACGCCAAATTTCGTTCGATCGAGCGGGGCACCGACTCAATTACATGCTTCGCAACACGAACGAACTCTTAGGCAAAATGGGGATCGACGGAGTGAAAACGGGCCTTTCCGCGCGCGCGGGCCAGTGTCTGATTCTGTACGCGAATCGTGAGTCGGAAGTGGTTCGCCAGGGCCAGCAGGAGACCGTGTATCCACGTCATTTAATGGTAGTACTCCTCGGCAGCTCGAATCGGTTCGGCGAAGGCACAGCCCTGCTGCAACGCGGCTGGCAGCTGTACGACCAATGGGCAGCTGCCGGTCGTCTGGCCGATCCCAAAAAAATGCTCTGATAGTGCAATTGCGAAAATGAAGCCGCGGATTGGTGTTTTGACCAGCGGTGGCGATTGTCCTGGACTAAACGCGGTGTTGCGTGGAGTTGTGCTCGCCGCGGACAAGCTCGGCTGGGACGTCGTTGGTTTTCGCGCCGGATTTGAAGGGCTGCTTCCGCCCGGTAATCACGTCATCCTCGACCGTAAGAGCATTGATGGAATCATGGCGCTGGGTGGCACCATCATCGGCACGACGAATCGCGGCCATTTTGTGGCGAAAACCGGGGCCGGTGATCGCACCGTTGTGCCTGCACATGTGATCGAAGACGCAAAAAAAATCCTGGCGAGCTTCAGGTCAAAGCGTTGATCATCGTAGGAGGTGACGGCTCTTTGGTGACGGCGCAGCAATTGCAGGAGGCTGGCATCAATTGCATCGGCGTCCCCAAAACCATCGACAACGATCTTGAAGCCACAGCCACGACGTTCGGATT
>QHNR01000122.1 GCA_003218475.1 Verrucomicrobiota bacterium
ACAAATCCATCTTGTTCTTGCGCCCCATCGCAATGGCCGAGCCGCTCTCCGCCGCGCCGCCAACGATGGCGAGGAAGACAATGCCGATGAACGTTTGCGTCATGCCCAGCGATTTGCCGGTACCTTCCGCGGCGCCGACGAGGATCTCACTCATCCACGCCGCCAGCACGGACGCGGCGATCAGGCTCCCCACTGCCCGGGCTGTGCTCCACTGTTTACCTTCGTGGTGGGCGCCATCTCCACTGTCGACGCTGGCAAACGCACCCGGGTGAGTTTTGAGCGAGAAGATCAGGTACAGCCCGTAGGCCAGCAGCAACACCACCGCGATCCCGACGTTGAGCAACTGCTCCTGACGGATAGTGCTTTCCGGCGCCAGAATACGGCTGAAAGCGCTTGGCACCAACAGGCTGATTACCGCGATTAGCATCATCGAACTGTAGGTGCGAGCGGCGAGCGCGTTGTATTTCTGGTCGCGGTAGCGGAGGCCGCCGAGGAAAAACGAGAGGCCGAGCGCGAGCAACAAATTGGCGAGAATCGCGCCGATGAGCGACGCGCGCACCATATCCAGAAGGCCGGCCCTCAAGGCCACCGTCGCAATGATCAATTCCGGCGCGTTGCCGAAGGTGGCATTAAGCAAGCCGCCAACGGCATCCCCTGTGCGCGTGGAAAGTTGCTCTGTCGCATGCACGATCAAGGCCGCGATCGGCACGATGGCCAGCGCCGCCGAAAAGAAGATGATCGGTGGCGACACTTTGCCAACGTGTTCGAGGATGACGGTTACGGGAATGAATACGAACAGCCAGTAGATGGTTGGTTTCATAAACATAGTCAGGTTCGCTCCGGTTTGGATCGCGTCTCGTTCATCCGGCTGAAAACGGCGAAAAAGAATGCCGCCGACCAGCCGCACATCAGAATGCCTGTGAGCGCCTCGACGCCACCGACCAGACGCCACTCGTTAGGCAGGAGCAAATCGCCATAGCCCGTGGTTGTGTAAGTCACCGCGCTGAAGTAGAAGGCCGATTGGAGGTCGGGCATTCCGTGTTTCCAGGTGTAGAAAAATGCCCAAATCGCGATCTCGATGAGGTGCAGGAGAATGATCCATCCGGCAGTACGGACGAGCAGCCATGTTGAAAACCAGAAGCCCGCGCCCACTCGCGCGACCGCTTGGTTCACCCAGCGTAACAACGCCGTCATTCCCATCGCGTGCACGATCACGCACAGCGCCGTTAGAGACCAGGCGATGAGGAGTTTCGAGAGCATGCGAGCCGGGTCAGCTGTTCGCCTCCGCAGGGCTCCATTCAATGGTCAATGGCCATCGCTGAAAAGGTAGTTCGTCCACGATTTCATGCGGAGAAGCACCTTCCGCAGGATAGCCAGGTGGTGCATGTGGTGGGTGTAAATAGCCACCTGGGCGGAGCTGCCCGGCACAATCAGATATTTTGAGATACCCTCTTCGGGGTCGATCCTGACAAGAATGCGTCCCTCGCCTTTGATTTGTTCAGGATCGATGAGGTTCCCACTGGGTTGAAGCTGGCCTTGAGCGATGAAGGCGCCGACGGCCGAAACCTTGCCTTTGAAGAATCGTCCCGGCACGGCGGGCAGGATGAACTCGGCCTCCGAGCCCTCCTCGATTCGTTGGGCGCTGTTTTGCAGAAACGCCGCCGTGAATTTCGGTGGTTCATTGTGCAAGAAAATCATCACCGGCCGCAGCGGCATCGAGGCCGCAAACATCCCGCGGCGCAAAAAATTCTGCTGGACCGTGCCGTCGGTCGGCGCGCGCACAACGGATTGTTCAAGATTGAACTTCGCGGTATCGAGGTCGGACTGCAGACGGGCGACGTCGGTATTGACTCCCTTGACCACGGCTTCCGCCTCGAGCAGGGCGCGGTTGGCTTCGGCCCTGGCACTTTGCGCGGTCGCTTCGGCGGCATTGTAAGTGTTTTTGGCCCGCTCAAATTGAACTTGGGCGATGACGCCGGTCTCGAGCAGCTTTTTCGAGCGCTCAAAGATATCCTTCGCTCCGTCCCGGTCCGCCAGAGCGGACTCCAATTTCTTCTGAGCCGAATCCGACGCTTCTCGCAACTGCTTGGTTGTCTGCAGTGCATCGGCTAGCGCGGCCTCCTTAGCCTTAACCGCGTTTTCAAAAGGTGTAGGATCAATCCGAAAGAGAACGTCGCCCGCTTTCAGCATGGTGCCCGACTTGACCGGAACCTCGATCACCACCCCGCTGACGCCGGGAACGATCGGCGTGGTGTTGAAGTAGAACCGGGCCTCACTGCTGAAGGGGTGGTTGTAGTTCATGCCCAACAGCAGTGCGGCGAGGATGGCGATGCCGCCCAGCGCGGCCGTGAGCAAACTGAAGCCGTTGACCGGGATCTTGAATAGTTTAAACGCGCCGAAAGCGAATGCGGCGTAGGTGAGGATGATCAGTAAGTCCATCTTCGAAGGCTATTCGTGTTTCCGACCGCCGGACTTGGATGCGTTCGCTTCTTCATCAGTTTCTTCCCGGGGTCTCCCGCCATAGCCATGCACCGGGTGATATGCGGTGGCCCAAATCCAGAGAAAGGGCCAGATCGCATGAAGGGTGAAGAGACTGATCCACCCGCCAGCATGAATCGCATCCTGGTGGGGGTGATTCCGCTTCTTGGCCATGTGATAGGGGATGTCGAAATAGCTCAGAAAGTCCATGGCGGTTAGTTAAAGATGGAGCGGTTGGGCAAGACGAAATTCTAAACGTGCGCCTGCTGGAAAAGTGCTTTCACCGAAACTGAAGCCGCCCCGCGATTGCCGCGTCGTCTTCGCAGCTTGTGGCTGAACGCTAGCGGTCGTTTTGATCGGGACCATTCGCCCGTTCGCCGCGACGGCAGTCAGGTTCAACGTGAGCGGTTGTGACGAAGTTGTGGAACGGGAACCGCGCGACGCCTGAATGATTCCGGAAACTCGCGTTCCGGCGCGAAGCAGCCGATTTCCATTGATCGCAATATCCTGATCGAGTCGTGCAGTGAAAGTTCGCCCCGGTGTTGTATGCGAGGAGATTGCACCGGCAGTTCGAACAATGATCGGTGTGCCGGCTGGGACTGTAGCGGCGAGCAAAGACGACTGCATCAGCCCGCCGCCGCAAACCAAAATTACAACGAATAGTCTATTGAGCTTATATTTCATTGCGCTCTCCGGTTCTCATTCGGCTGCGATAAGTTTGCGGCCATCCGAGTAGAACCGGGTATTGGACTTTAGACCTACACCGGGAAATCGATCGCCAGGCTGCAGGTTGGAATTGAGTGCTGCTACTTGCTCAGCAATTTCTTTCGCGCTGCCGCAAGTTCCTTGAGTTTGTCTTCCCCAACTTCAGGATAAGCCAAATCGAGATCGGCCAGCGTTTCGATTACTGCAGCCGCGACCACCACGCGGGTAAACCATTTGTTATCTGCCGGCACCACGTACCACGGCGCGTCCTTCGTCGCCGTCTCCTGAATCATTTCTTCGTAAGCGTCCATGTAATTGTCCCAGTAGTCACGCTCGGCGGCGTCGTTGGAGGAGAACTTCCAGTTCTTCAGCGGATCATTGATCCGCTCCAGGAAGCGCCGCTTTTGTTCCTTCTTTGAAACATGGAGAAAGAATTTTCGCACGATCACACCGTTTCGCGTCAGATACTCTTCGAAATTGCGAATGTCTTCGAATCGATCCTCCCAGATATTCTTGTCCATCAGTTTCGGCGGCAGCTTTTGCTTCTTTAGAAATTCGGGATGGACCCGGACGACGAGCACTTCTTCGTAGTAGCTGCGATTAAATATTCCGATGTGGCCACGATTCGGCATGCATCTCATGCAGCGCCAGAGATAATCGTGATCGAGGTCCTCTGCGGAGGGCGACTTAAATGAATACACCTGGCAGCCTTGCGGATTGACACCAGACATGACGTGTTCGATCGCGCCATCCTTACCGGCAGCGTCCATCGCCTGAAACATCAGCAGCACTGCCCATTTATCCTGGGCATAGAGTTTGTCCTGCAATTCCGCGAGGGCCAGAATTCCACTTGTGAGTGCTTCTTTGGC
Organism: Verrucomicrobiota bacterium; assembly: GCA_003218475.1. Classification (GTDB taxonomy): domain Bacteria; phylum Verrucomicrobiota; class Verrucomicrobiia; order Chthoniobacterales; family UBA10450; genus Udaeobacter. Next base: position 4,053 of record QHNR01000122.1, read on the forward strand.
TCTCGGTTTGTCCTGTTCTTTGGTGAATTCAAGGGTGTCGTTTGGATCGACATCCTTGAGTCGAAAATCCTTCCCTTTGCTGACGCGAAATGGTTTGGCGAGTTTGCGGGCTCTTTTGATGATCTGCTTTGTTTTCATACGGCTCTCAATGATTGCTGATTCATTACTCAAAAATTCACATTCACAGTGAAGATAAACGTTGCGTCGCGCGTTCCGGGACTGAGCCAGTAGGTTGTAAAGTCAACTTTCTTGTATTTGAAGCC
>QHNR01000123.1 GCA_003218475.1 Verrucomicrobiota bacterium
CAAAATGAAAATTGTACCGCTTCGCTGCGCGAAGCGTTAGTGCTGAGCATGCGACATTTGGCGTCGCTCACAGACCGACGGCTACAATCATTTGCTTTCGAGCGTCAACACCTGTCGCCCGCGGTAATAACCGCACGATGGGCAGGCGATGTGTGACGGGACGCTGCTTCCGCACTGGGGACACTTGTTCAGCTGCGCTGCATGCCAGCGGTTTGCCGCTTTGCGCGTGCGTAATCGCATTTTGGATGTTTTGCGTTTTGGGACTCCCATGGCAGGCGGCTATGAAAGCATATTTGAAGAAGAAAACAACGTTGGAGCCTTAAAAGATTGAAGCGGTGACGCGTTTTAGTCTCAGCTTTGACGCTTCAACGAATTACCGATTAAGCTTCAGCTTATCCAACGCGCTCCAATCGGACTTTCGCTTTGTATCCTGATTCGCTGTCTCAATCTGTTTCCCTTTGCAAACCCGATCGCCGTCCCTGTCGCAATGCGGATGCGCCGGGAGGTTTAGCAAAATATCCTCGCGCATAAACGGCGTAAGATCGACAGTCTCTGGTCCGTGGAGCTCTGTGTGCACAGCAAACGCAGGCACTCTGGCTGTGATAGCGAGCCGTTCGCCCACAATCCGCCCCCAGCAACGCCAAGATCGATATCGTAGTGGAGGCGGCCGGCGCAACGAATTCCCTCTGATTCCAGTTCCTGGATTGGGCATTCCTCTTCGCCTTCCAGATGCAGACCCTGGGTTGGAATTTGTTTCAGGTGAACCTTCATGAGCTAAGCCTCCGAACTTCATCAATGAAACTTCCTGCTCAGCGCTTTAGCCACGCAAACCGGAACAAGACTGGAGACATCGCCCCCAAGACGCGCGATTTCTTTTACAATACGAGAGCTGAGATAGGTATATTCCTCCTTCGGCATTAAGAAAATCGTTTCTACCGCGGCATCTAGTTTTCTATTCATGAGCGCCATTTGAAATTCGAACTCAAAATCGGAGACTGCGCGCAAACCACGGATCACCGCTCCGGCTTTTTGTGCCCTGGCGAACTCGACAAGTAATCCATTGAACTCAGCGATCCGGACGTGATCGATCTTGGCTGCGGTTTCTCGAAGCAGCTCCAGGCGTTCCTCGAGAGAGAAGAGTGGTTGCTTTTCGTCATTGTGCGCCACGGCCACGATGACTTCATCGAAGAGTTTTCGCGCTCGCTCAATCACATCCAGGTGGCCATTGGTCACCGGATCAAAGCTGCCTGGATAAATCGCGCGTCGCATCTGCGAAAATTCGCAGAGGAAATTATAAATGGAAAGCCGAATGGTATGGGGGCTTGCCGGGCGCGCGGTCTCTACCTTGCCGAATTTCCGTCGAGGGCGACAGTTCAACAGGTCTCATGCCTGATTCTTCGCCTTATAAAACAATCGCCGTCGCGAGCACGTTTTCACCGCGGTTTAAACAGGTCCTCACCGAAGCCAAGCGAATCCGAGAACGCTTTCCGGCTGATCTTCATCTGATCTATGCAGGCAAGCGAAGTGAAGAAGCGGCAATAAAGTTTCGTGACGTGCTACAGGAGCTCCAGCTTCCCGCCGATTCGACGATTCATTATCAAGAGGGAGATCCAGCCGAAGCTATTTTGCGCACTCTCACTCGTGAGAAGATCGACGTAATCGTTGCTGGCGCGCTGGAAAAGGAGGTGGTGTTGCATCCGTTTCTCGGCAATGTCGCGCGTCGCCTCGTGCGAGAAGCGCCGTGCTCGGTTATGCTCTTTACCAAACCAGCGGCGAAACCCAAGCCGCTGCGCCGGATCGTTTTCGTTGCCGATTATTCCAGTCACGGATTGGAAGCTTTGAAAAAAACACTGGCCCTTGCTGCGGCCGAATCGTGCGAGCGGCTTTATGTGATTAGCATCATTACGACGTTTGATCAGGCCCGCGCATCGATTAGCTCAGGTGCCAGCAAGCGTAAAGATTCCGGCGCGCACGACGAGGAGGAAGAGGCGCTGGAACAATTCGTTCTATCGGCAGGCGCAACAGAAGTCCCGATTGAGGTCCAGTGTGTCCGCGGCAATACGGGATTAGTAGCGTCGGACTTTGTTCAATCGGTAAAAGCGGATTTGCTGGTAGTGCCGCTGCAGAAAGGCGAACCCAGTCAGCCGCCACCCAGCAACATCGCCTGGATTACCGATGTTATTCCATGCAATCTCTGGGTGATCCGTTAAGCGGAAGCTACAAGTTCCAATACCCAAGTTCCAGAGAAATTCCAATCACCAAGCTCCAGATTGGGGAACTTGTTGATGATTGGAGCTTTGGATTTCTCTGGATGTTGGAGCTTGGATTTTGGAATTTGTCTTTCTTTGCATGAACGACGCGCCTCAGTTTCAAGCGTACGGCTTGCCGCACGTCACGGTCATTTTTCTTACGATCGTCCTGCCCTTCGCGCTTGCGGCGATCGTGCGGCGCTCAAAATCGCAGCGACTCGAGAAGATCATTATTGGCGTTCTCTCTGCCGTGCTGATTCTGAACTACGTGATCTATTTAATCTTCATTCGCAGCCGTGGGCTTGTGGATTGGCGGCAAATCTTGCCGATGCAAATGTGCGACTGGGGCATGGTCGTCGTGATCGTGGCAATGTGGACCGGAAATCAGCGCTGGTTTGAAGTGGCATACTTCTGGGGCATCGGCGGTACGTTGCAAGCCGTACTCACGCCGAACCTGCGCTTTGGTTTTCCAGACTGGCGGTTCATCAGTTTTTTTACCTCGCACTGCGGTATCATCGTGGGCGTGATTTTCCTGATGTTGACCCGGCGATATCGGCCCCATCCAATGTCGATCGTGCGCGTGTGGCTGTGGTCCGAGTTTTATTTTGTGGTGACGCTTATCGTCGATGAGCTCACTGGCGTTAACTATGGATTTCTGCTGCACAAACCGGAGGCGTTTTCTATTTTGAGTTTTCTCTCCGATTCCCGGCAGCTTTACCTTCTGCAGGTGCACGGAGTCGCACTGCTCTTTTTCCTCGCATTGTATGCGCCGTTTGCCATTTTCGATCTTGCAACGGGCAAATCGCTGAGGAATGCAGGAAAGCACAAAGGAGCCCTTTGAAATTCCTGCGTTCCTGCTTTCCTTAGAGATCCCATGGCGAAGTCAAGAGCATTGCCGGTCGGGAAAGTGACCATTGGGGGTAAACGTCCCACCTTCATTCTCGGCCCATGTGTGATTGAGTCGGAGAAGTTTGTTTGGCGCATGGCGAAGAAGATCGCTGAAATCTGTTCCGCGGAAGATGTTGACTTGATTTTTAAGACGTCGTACGACAAAGCGAATAGAAGTTCGGTGCATTCGTTTCGCGGAATTGGAGTACGCGAAGGCTGCGAGATTCTTTTCGCTATAGGCAGCGAATTAAAAATCCCAGTGACGACAGACGTTCATTCCCCGAATGAAGCAGCGATCGCCGGCGAAAAGATCAATATGCTGCAAATCCCGGCATTTCTCTGTCGGCAGACTGATCTGCTTCGCGCCGCCGCGGAGACCGGCCGGACGATCAATATTAAAAAAGGTCAGTTCCTTGCGCCATGGGACGTGCGAAACATTGCTGAGAAACTGATCGCCTTTGGCAACTCACAATTCTGTTTCACCGAGCGTGGCACTACGTTTGGCTACAATAATCTCGTCGCCGACATGCGTTCGCTATATTGGATGCGCGAAGCAGGATATCGCGTCATCTTTGATGCGACACATTCTGTGCAGCGGCCAGGCGGAGCAGGGGACTCGACCTCAGGTGACGGCGCGTTGGCGCCGATACTGGCCAGGGCCGCGATGGCTGCAGGGTGCGACGGTATATTTATGGAGGTGCATGAAAATCCGGCACGCGCGTTGTCGGATGGGCCGAATCAGATTCCGCTAAAGGATTTGCCGAAGCACCTGCGCATGTTAAAGGCTATCCATGCTGCCGTTTCAGGTAGGGGCGATTGACCCCAATCGCCCGACCAATAAGGACATCACTTCTTGGAAGCGCGCAGTTCGGGCCTGGCACGCCGTAAGTCGCCACGTGGACAGAAAATGGCTGAAGCGTCCCTCCCTGCGTCGGGTATTATCGGTTTGGTTATTGTTGATCTCGCTTTTCGTGTTCACACTGGCGCCTCCCGTGCTCGGCCAGTCAAAAGGCCGCAAAAAGAGAACTGGGGCGACAGCGTCGCCGAGTGCATCGCCGGGCGAACAAAGTTTAACCAATATTCCACTGCCAATCGGCCACGAAGCCAAAGGCCTTGTGTTACCGGATTTCGATGCCAACGGTCATCTACGGGGAAGAATCGAAGCAGGCACTGCGCATCGGATGGATGAGGAGCACATAGGATTTCAAAACCTTAAAATTACGACCTACACACCAGATAATCAGTCCGATCTGCGAATCGACATGAACACGTCGGTACTTGACTTGAAAACCCGGATTCTAAGCTCGCAGGAACGTACAACAATTCAGCGCGCAGATTTCAACATTGTGGGTGATTCAGTGCAGTTCGATACGAACTCAAGAACTGCGCGGTTGATCGGAAATGTGAAGATGGTGATCACTGACAAATCTCATCTCACGGCGAAACCCAACGCGTCCGAATGAAAAAATTAGCGGTGCTGGTGTTTATTGCTTACACGGTCGGAGCGTGCTTACGCGGACAGATTGCCGCCGCACCAGCAAGCTCGCCTGCGCCAGTAAAGAAGGCGGAGAAACCAGCCAAGAAGAAAGAGGATAAATCCCCCATAACGAACTTATTTGGATCGAGTGCTGCGGGACCACAATCGAATGAACCAGTGACAACGCAGATCTACGCGGACGAGGCTTATTTTGATTCAACCAAGAACATAGGCATCTTTAGCGGCCGAGTGAAGGTAATCGATCCGCGTTTCAATCTTCAATCCGACAAATTGACAGTGTTCATTACAAAGGGACAAAACCAGAGTCTTGAGAAAGCCATCGCAGAGGGAAACGTTGGATTGGTGCGCGACCGGCCCGACCCGAACGGCGGAGCGCCCACGCATGCGGTTGGCCGGGCAGACAAAGCTACTTATACGGCTGCAACAGGAGATGTTGAATTGAAAGGGACGCCGCGCGTGCAAGAGGGAGCTAATATGCACGTGGCGACTAGTGCTGATACGGTGATGATTATTAACCAAAACAGCCAGCTGTCTACGCACGGACCGAGCCGCACGGAGATTCGTCAGCAACCTGACGAGGAAAAGAAGGCCAAAGCGGCTCCTGCCCAGACTTCACCCTCTCAGATTTCGCCCGCTCAAACGCCACCTCCCGCGGCTCTCCCGAAACCATGATCAGTCAAACTGCACCGGTTTCGACTCCCAAGATTTCTTCGCCCCCCAAGGCCAAAGTGGAAACCGTTCTGACAACAGATCAGTTAGTTAAGGTTTACGGGGGGCGCGCAGTGGTGAATGGCGTCAACATGCATGTAGGTGCCAGCGAAATCGTGGGACTGCTTGGGCCAAACGGCGCGGGTAAAACTACAAGTTTTTACATGATCGTCGGTCTAGTCAGGCCAAACAGCGGTCGCGTGATTTTTTCGAAAACCGACGTCACGGATTTCCCCATGTACAAGCGAGCCCGGCTCGGAATGGGTTATTTGCCGCAGGAGGAATCGATCTTTCGGAAAATGACGGTGGAACAAAACATCCTCGCGATTTTGGAGACGCTTCCGCTGAGCAAGGCCGAGCGACGAAATCGTTGCGATCAACTGCTGCACCAGTTTGGCATCGAGCGGATCGCGAAAAATACAGCGCTTACCCTGAGTGGTGGGGAGAAACGACGCTTAACAATCGCGCGTTCGCTGGTCACACAACCGAAGTTGCTGATGCTCGACGAGCCGTTTAGCGGCGTCGATCCCATCGCCGTTTATGATGTGCAACAAATTATCGTGAACCTGCGCAAATCGGGATTGGCCATCATGATCACGGATCACAACGTGCGTGAGACTCTCTCCATCGTAGACCGCGCTTATCTGATTTACGATGGCCGCGTGGAAAGCGAAGGCACAAAAGATTTTCTCATCAACGATCCTATCAGCCGACAGCTTTATCTCGGCGAACGCTTCAAGATGTGACTTCGTGATGCAGACAATCCTGTCTGCAAGGATTGGAGCGCGGGCAAGATTGTCTGTGCCACTTTGCCCGACTTCACTTGATCGGAGATAGGACTGCGGTAGATTCCGGGCAAGGGCAATGGAGTTTGCCTTCCTGCTGGCAAAGGTGGGAAAACCGCGATGAGCTAATGACTCCTTCCAATCGGAAGGAGTTTTTTATGCTCGAAAATATCTGGTTTATCGCAGCAGTCTGGATGGGCTTAGCGCTTATCGCCAGTTTGATCTCGATTGGGACCGGAATCTCAGTCGCACTGATCGAAATTCTGGTTGGTGTTGTTGCCGGTAATCTCGCTGTCGGTTTGGAGGGCGGCACGCTCCATATCGTCATTGCCGGTACCGTTACAGCCGCAGGGCATGTCCATCACGTGCTGCAATCCACGGAATGGACCAACTTCCTGGCATTGCTCGGCAGTGGCGTGCTCACGTTTCTTGCCGGAGCAGAGATCGATCCGATTTCGCTGAAGGCTAATTGGCGCGCGAGCGTGCTGATCGGCGTTCTTTCGTTTGCCATTCCATTTGCTGTCGTGTGGCTCTTTGCACAATTCGTTCTCGGCTGGCCTCTGCACCAGGCTCAAATCGCTGGTATCGCGCTTTCCACCACCTCTGTCGCAGTCGTTTATGCCGTAATGATCGAGGGCGGATTTAGTGACACTGCCATGGGCAAGATGATCCTGGCTGCATGCTTTATCACCGATTTCGGAACCGTATTGGCGCTCGGCAGCTTGTTCGCCAACTACAATCTCTGGCTGCTGCTATTTGTCGTCGTCACGTTGATCGTTCTGTGGTTCATGCCACGGTGGACGCAAGCGATCATTACGCGGTTGGGCGCAACGCAGGTCAGCGAACCCGAGGTAAAGTTCATCTTCTTTGTTCTCTTCTTTCTCGGCGGCCTCGCTACAACAGCTAAAAGCGAGGCCGTCTTGCCAGCCTATTTACTTGGTCTTGTTGTTGCAGGCGTATTTCTTCGCGACAAAACCCTTGTTCGTCGCATGCGTAGCATCGCGTTCGCTGTTTTCACTCCGTTCTATTTTATCAAGGCTGGTCTGTACGTTTCGCTTCCGGCCCTGTGGACTGGACTCTTTGTCATCAGCGTGCTCCTCGCGCTGAAGATGATAACCAAAATCGCCGGCGTGTTTCCTCTTGCTCGATTGCACTACATGAAGATCAAGGAAGCGAGCTACACGACGCTGTTGATGGCCACGGGCCTCACCTTTGGAACGATTTCCTCCTTATATGGCCTGCAGAACGGGATCATCGACCAGAATCAGTACACAATTCTCGTCAGTGTTGTCATCTTGAGCGCATTTGTGCCGACGCTAATCGCGCAGAAATTTTTCCAGCCAACTGTGGAGATGATGCATGCGTGGGAACACCTCTACCGCAAGCGTATACGGGTATTAAGCGTGGAAGATGTGGGGGATAACGGCGATGCAAAAAAATGAGTGAAGAGGCAAAGGCACACGCCTTTAGCGAAGATCATCAGCGGCATGTGCGCACGACCTTTCAGTACATCGACAAGCTGCTCTCCGAAGCCGAGCACGCGATGAGCGATGCCGGTTCGGCGTCGCCATTCCAAAGACACTCCGACGACACGACGCCGATCCAACGCAAGGTAACGCACGATTACATCGTTCGGATTCGCGAGGGCGATGCAGCGCGTCATGGAGGAGCTCCGTATTCCGCCGCCCGAGCCGCACTCCGGCGCCACATGGGCCGCTGCGATTAACCTAATGTACTGCTCAATCTCACTCAACGAGCTCACGCCGGAACGGATGCGGGCCTATGGTCCTCTTTCTACGGAGGCCGCAGATAGGTTGGACGGTATCCGCGTCGAGCTGGATGGATCGGTGGCCAAGCTGCGAAATTATCTGGGCAAAGGCGCCGGCGGCGATCTGCAACAGCGGCTCCAGCGATTGGGCAGGACCAGTGACGAGATTCGCTTGCTTGGCGAAATTGAGAGAATCATCACCGCGCACGGCCTCGTAGAATTTCGCGGCACGCTCAGCATGCTGCTCGATCGCATGGAATCGGCAGCCTTTGAAGTCGGAGTTTTCGGCAGAGTTAGCTCCGGCAAGTCGTCGTTGCTCAATTACATTTTGCAAACGGATGTGTTGCCGATCGGCGTTACGCCAGTCACGGCAATTCCAACGCGCATCAGCCACGGACCTGTTGCGGAAGCTGGGATCGAATTTGCCGAAGCGCAGCCGCAAATCATTCCGTTGTCTGAGCTGCCTGAATTTGCAACAGAGCAAAAAAATCCGGGAAATAAAAAACATGTCACGCGCATCTTCGTGAAACTGCCGTCTGACCGACTGGCGGAAGGCGTCACGTTTGTCGACACGCCCGGCCTTGGCTCACTTGCGGTTGCGGGCGCGGAGGAGACGATCGCATATCTGCCGCGCTGCGATCTGGGCATTGTTCTCATCGACGCGAGTGCGGGCGTTACCCAAGATGATCTCGTCGTCGTGCAAGCGCTTTATCAAGCGGGCGCGAGCGCCATGATCCTCATCAGCAAGGCCGATTTGTTCAGCGCTTCCGATCGAGAACAAATGATTGCGTATGTGAAAGCGAACCTTCGCAGCGAGCTTCGTGTTGAGCCGCCCGTGCACGGGGTAGTATCTTTGGGGCAGACGCCGCGCTGTGTGATCGGTGGTTTGAAACTGAACTGCGCCCGTTCTTAGCTGAACATCAGCAGCAGGCTATCATTTCACAAAAGCGCAAGATCGGCGGTTTGCGTGAAACTATCATCAGCACGTTGGAGCGCAGGTTACAGGTCAAACCAGAAATGGTTTCTGAGAAAAGTGGCACGCCGCCGGAGGCAGCCACGGAGGCGCTGCGCAATGGCGACCGAATCTTAGAGCGCGTACAATCTGAATCTTTTTTTCTCACCCGCAAAATTGCGAAGATGCACAGAGCAATCATCGATATTGCTGCGCAGCGAATCGCAGCAGCACTGACCGAGTCGGCTGAAATAGATGCTGCGGCAATTTTTGCCGAGACGCTTACGAGACTTCTGGCCGAACCCGTAGCTGCCACTCTCAATTTGATCGAGCAGACACGCGAGGCTTTGGCAAAAGCGATGCAAGTTGCTGCATCACTTTCGGGCGAGGACGCGCCGGACGAACTGCCCAAGCCAGCTGGGATGCCACTACGGATTTGAACGAAATTGCCCAAAACATACTAGTCGAAAAGCCGCGCCTGCTTTCGCTGCTGGGCACGAGCGTGCTGACATGGCATGTCCAGCGAAAGTTGGAGAGCGAATATGATCGGGCATTGCTGGAGTTTTTAAGCCTTTACGCGAATCGCTTGCGTCGCTGGATGGAGCAGAGCATCAATGCGTTGCGCAACGGTTTTAACGCGTATGAGGACATGTATCGCGCGAATTTTGAGGCTGCGCCCGTCGCGGGCTTATCCGAAGAATCAGTGATTCAAAACGATCTTCGGATTTTGCGCGACTGGGCAAAGCCTTTCCAGGGCTCAAGCGTCTAACACCAAAAGAGTTAGCAAAGAAGGTCTGAACGAAATCACCGACTCGTTTTCAAAATTCATCAAAGGGGCAATCATGGTATGAAAATATTTATCATAATTCGAACCGCGTTTCTTCTCGTTTGTTCCAACACGTTCATGACGTTCGCGTGGTACTCGCATTTGCGGAATTGGAGCGACAAAAAATGGTACATCGCCGCGATCCTGAGTTGGGGCATCGCGCTTTTTGAATATCTGCTTCAGGTTCCCGCCAATCGCACCGGGTACGCCACGATGAGCCTGGCTCAGCTGAAAGTCTTGCAGGAAGTGGTCACGCTTCTGGTCTTTCTTCCATTCGCGGTCCTCTACATGCATCAACAGATCAGGCTAAATTATCTCTGGGCGGGTCTTTGTCTGGTCGGGTCGGTTTATTTCATGTTTCGCTCGTGAAGCTCAACAACCAAATAACCTATGAAAGCAACAAATGAGCCTGGCCGACGCCGTTTCATTAAAGCGGGCGGAATCTTCATTGCAGCATCGGGAGTAGCCGCCGCCATAAACGCCTTCGCGAAAGAAGAAGAAAAGAAAAACCAGGAAGTCTCGCCGCCAGAGGATCTGATGCGCGAGCACGGCGTGCTCAAGCGCATTCTGCTCATTTACGGTGAAGCCATCCGGCGGATCGATGGCAAAGAGGATTTGCCGCCGGAGCCGCTGGCTGACTCCGCGAAAATCATTCGCGACTTCGTCGAAGATTATCACGAAAAGCTTGAAGAGAATTTTCTTTTCCCGCGTTTCAAGAAGGCCGACAAACTTGTCGATCTTGTGGATGTGCTTTTGCAGCAGCACCAGGCCGGGCGGCGGCTGACCGATATCACGATGCATCTCGCGACGAGCCAGGCGCTCAAGAATGAAGATGATCGACGAAAGCTTGCCGATTCGATGCGCCAGTTCATCCGCGTGTATAACCCGCACGAAGCCCGGGAAGACACCGTTCTCTTTCCGGCTTTTCGCGGAATCGTGAGCGCGCATGAGTTCGATTCACTCGGTGAAGATTTCGAGAAGAAAGAGGACGAACTCTTTGGCGAAGACGGATTCTTCAAAGTTGTCGATCGCGTTGCGGAGATTGAAAAGAAACTCGGCATTTACGAACTGGCCCAATTCACGCCGACCGCGGCTGACTAACGAACGCGTCGAGAGCATCACGACATACTAACGATCGATTGGCAGCCGGCATGAGGTACCAGCCACGCGATGCGTATTGGAAATTGCGCGTTGTTCACGCTAGAAGTTAAACCTAATGGCGGAACGACGCGGGATCCAAACGATTACATCCACGAGCAGTCAGCAGAAAAGCGTTCCGATTGTCACTGTAGAAGGGTTTTACAATTCTCATGCTGAAAAGCTGCACATGAAGCTGGAAGGCTCGCGTGTGGGGTTTCATCGGAAAATTCGCGAGCCAACCATTAACCGTCCCGGGCTCGCACTGTCCGGGTTCTACACGTATTTCGCTGAGAAACGCGTTCAGGTGTTGGGAGCAGCTGAGCATTCATATCTAAAAAGTTTGCCCTCAAGCGTCCGGGTAAAGAGGTTTCGCGAATTATGCGGGCGCAAGATCCCGTGTCTGGTGATGTCGCGTGGGTTTCATCTTGCGCCTGAGTTGCTTGTTGTCACAGCGGAGGCAAAAATCGCGGTATTTCGCACGCCGATGATCACGATGAAATTCATTAACGCCGCTACAATTGCCTTGGAGATGGATTTTTCACCGACAGTAACTGAATTCGGCAGCATGGTGGACATACTTGGCATTGGCGTTTTGATTCGCGGAGCCAGCGGCATCGGAAAAAGCGAGTGTGTACTGGGCCTTATCGAACGTGGTTACAGCCTCGTGGCTGATGACGTCACGCGGATTACGATGCTTGAGGGGCGCGAGCTTATGGCGACGGCGCCCGAGCTTACCCGCAATCACATGGAAGTGCGCGGCATCGGCATTATCGATGTAGCGAAGGTTTTCGGGATTGGCAGTATCCGAGTTGAAAAGCGTCTCGACCTTGTTGTCACCCTGAAGGACTGGCAGGAGGTAGATGAAGTCGATCGGATCGGTCTCGACCGCCAGTTTTACGAAATCCTCGCTCTTAAAGTGCCGCATGTAACTATTCCGGTACGACCCGGTCGGGACATGGCGCGTTTGATCGAGGTCGCGGCGATGGACGAAAAATTGAAGGGGCTGGGCCAAAATGCAGCCGTGGATTTCAATGCGAAGCTGCTCGGAATCATGGAGCAAAAAGGAGCGACGTAATGGCATTGCTGTATCGCAGAACGGGCCGCTCGGCACCAGTCCAGAAGGTTGAGAAAGAAGTTCCTATCGTGAATCGCCTCGGACTCCATGCCAGGCCAGCCGCCATGTTTGTGCGCATTGCGAGCCGGCACCGCTCGGAAATTTGGGTCTCGAAAGAAGGCGAGGAGGTGAACGGCAAAAGTATCATGGGGTTGATGATGCTGGCCGCTGGGCAGGGATCGAAGTTGCGTATTCGTTGCGAAGGGCCGGATGCCGAAAAAGCGATGGAGGAGCTGGAGCAACTGATCAACGCGCGCTTCAACGAAGATTAATCAGGCCAATCCCCCTGTGACCCAAGAGGACGCATCCAACAACTCATGCCGACTGCAACGCTAAGTTCGCAATGTTTGACATCTGCCTTACTCTCCCAAGTGGATGAGCGGCGAGAACACGCCAAAAGAAATTCGGTTTGAAGGAGCTGGCGTCTCGCCTGGAATCGCCCGCGCCAGGGTCCACGTTGCCCGCGATGAGCTGGAGGAGGTCGTGCGTTACCGTATTGCGGCTTCCCAAGTCGCGGATGAAATCGCGCGCTTCGAAACGGCCCTTATTCAAACGCGCATGCAGATTCTGCAGATGCAGCAGCGCATTGCAGAATCCATTGGAGCGAAAGATGCTGCCATCTTCGATGCTCACCTGCTCGTAGTCGAGGACCGCACGCTGATCGACGAAGTGCTTCGGAAGTTGGAGACCGATCTTTGCAATGTGGAATGGATTTTTCAGGAAGTCGCCACGCGATACGCCGAGACGCTGAATAGAATCGATGATCCCTACCTGCGAGAGCGCGCGCTCGATATCCAGGACGTTACAAAGCGCGTAATTCGCAATCTGCAGGGAAAAGGTCCCAAAACATTCCTTGCTTTGAACGAGCCGCACATTCTGGTCGCCCATAATCTCACTCCGTCGGACACAGCAAGCATTAACAAGGCGAACGTGCTCGGGATCGCGACGGATCTCGGTAGCCGCACCTCGCATGCGGCGATTCTGGCGCGTTCTCTCAATATTCCAGCGATAGTCGGGTTGCATGATATCACTGCAAGACTCGAGACCGGCGAGCAGGTGCTCCTTGATGGGAATGACGGCTGGTTGATCGTGGATCCGACACCGAAAACGCTTGCGGACTACGCGCAGATCGAATCAAGAAGAGCCAAGGTGGCGGCGAAACTGAAAGAGCTGCGCGGGACAACTTCAACCACGCGCGACGGTCGCCACATTGTTCTCTCGGCAAACATCGAGTTGCCTGGAGACGTTGATGCAGTGGAGGCGAACGGCGCGGAGGGCGTCGGACTTTATCGCACCGAGTTCCTGTACTTGAACCGACCTAGTCTACCAACTGAAGACGAACAATATGAAATCTATCGAAAAGTTGCGGAGCGCGTCCGGCCGGATCCGCTGATTATTCGAACGTTTGACCTCGGCGGCGACAAATTGGCGCCGGGAACAGTAGATATCGCCGACGAGTTAAACCCGTTTCTTGGCTGGCGCGCGATCCGTTTCTGTCTTGAGAACATAGACCTCTTCAAAACGCAGTTGCGCGCTATTCTGCGTGCCAGCTCCGTCGGTAACGTCAAAATCATGTTTCCGATCATCTCCGGGTTGGATGAGCTGCGCCGCGCGATCGCGGTGCTCGATGAGTGCAAAGAGGAGCTTCGCAGCTCGAAAATCGATATGGCCGAACGACTCGAGGTTGGGGCAATGATAGAGATCCCGAGTGCGGCCATCTGCGCAAGCGTACTCGCACCCGAGGTCGATTTTTAAAGTATCGGAACAAACGATCTGATTCAATATGCGCTTGCGGTCGATCGCGTGAACGAGAAGATCGCACATCTTTACCAGCCGACGCATCCGGCAGTACTGCGTTTGCTCAAAATGATCGCCGACGGGGCGCACGACCACAATCTTTGGGTTGGCGTCTGTGGCGAAATGGCAGGAGATATCGCGCTCATCCCGCTCTTGCTCGGTCTCGGCATGGACGAGCTGAGCACGGCCGCGATCCTGGTGCCGAGAGTCAAGCGCGCCGTGCAAAGTCTGGCAATTCCGGAATGTCGCGAACTGGTTGAGGAAACATTCAAGCTCGACACTGCATCCGAAATCCTGGCGCGTTGCCTGGAATTGGCGGACAAACGCTACGGTGATCTTTTGGGCTAGTGCCAGCGACCAAGCGTTTAAGCGGGCTGTCGTTGTCATGTTGAGCGAAGCGAAACATCTCTGATTGTCGCCTCAGGGTTGGCCGCATGAATCGATCAGAGATTCTTCGCTTCGCTCAGAATGACAATAGCATTTAACGCTTTAACGCGTTTTTCACTCTTCCGTTTCCGATTCCGGTCTTAATCCCTCTTCCTCCATCTTGCGCAGGACGTCGCTCATGTCGTCCACTTCGTCCCAGACCTCCTGACTCACATAAATGGGCGCCTTCTGCTGGGTGGCCATGGCAATGCAGTCGCTCGGCCGGCCGTCCAGCTCGATGATTTTCTTCTGCTGTAACTCGTTTTGGACACGAATGATGACCCGCGCGTAGTAAGTAGCATTTTTCAGATCATTGATGATCACTCGATCGACTTTTGCACCGAGGGCCGTCATTAAATGTCCCATCAAATCATGGGTGAGGGGGCGTTCCTTGGTGATCTGCCTCATGAACATGGTGATCGCGCTGCCCACCGCTTGATCGACATAGATGATGAACACTTTTTCGTTGTTGCCAATAAACACTGCGCACCCGCCGCTCGTCGGTAAAACCGCCCGCACCTGCACCTCGATCACCGTCTTGTTCATCGACGTAACGGTACCTGCGCGAAAATGAAAAACAAGCCGGGGACTGTACACGCCACGTTTGTGTCATCGGTCGCATGGCATATGAGTGATATGAAATTTTTGGGGCGTCGGGCTTGAATGTTCGACGCGCTGATTGAATATGCGTTTTCGAACTTTTCGCGGCCGAGTGAGGAATCGACATGAAAACTGAGTGGGACTTGGAGTCCGCCATCACTACATACAACGTCGATGGATGGGGCGAGGGTTATTTTACTGTCAACAGCGCCGGGAACGTGGAGGCGAAGCCGCTAAAGGATGGCGGCGGTTCCATCGATCTCCTGGCAATAGTCAATGAAGCGCGCGCCAGAAATCTCAGTTTTCCATTGCTGGTTCGATTTCAGGATTTGCTCCGGCACCGCGTCGAATCGATCAATCGCGCATTTCAAAACGCGATCGCTGAATTCGGTTATCACAATCAATATCGCGGCGTTTTTCCCATCAAAGTCAATCAGTTGCGCGAGGTCATCGAGGAAATTGTCGATGCGGGCGAACGATTTCACTTTGGGCTCGAAGCAGGCAGCAAACCGGAGCTGGTTGCTGCGCTTGCCATGCAGAAAGACCCTGAGAGTTTGATCATCTGCAACGGCTATAAAGATCCCGCTTTCATTCGCATTGCGCTGCTTGGCCGCAAACTTGGCAAAACGGTTATCATCGTCGCGGAGAAATTCGAAGAGCTGGAGCAGATCATTCGTGCATCGAACGAGGTCGGCGTCGAGCCCTATATTGGCATTCGTGCTCGCTTGTATAGCAAAGGCTCCGGCAAGTGGTCGCCGAGCGGCGGCGAGAACGCCAAATTCGGTCTGGACACCACCAATCTAGTCGCTGCAAGCCAGATGTTGAAAGAGGCCGGGCTGACGCAATGCCTGAAGCTCCTTCATTTCCATGTCGGATCGCAGGTGCCTGATATCTCAACCATCAAGCGAGCCGTGCGCGAAGGGGCGCGCTATTACGCAAAGCTTTCCAAGCTCGGACACCAACTCGGTTATCTGGACGTCGGTGGCGGTCTCGGCGTGGACTACGATGGATCGCGCAGTGATTTCGATAGCTCGACAAACTATTCGCTCCAGGAATACGCCAATGACGTGATCTGGAACATCATGGATGTGTGCGACTCCGAAGGCGTCTCGCATCCGACTATTGTGAGTGAAAGCGGGCGCGCCATTGTTGCGCACCATTCCGTGCTGGTGTTGGAAGCGTTTAGCTCGATCGAAAAAACTGCGCCGAAGCTGAAAGTGGAAGCCAGCGAGAAAGATCACAAACTGGTGGGTGACATCCTCGACGTGAAACAGCGCTTAAAGCGCGGAAATCGTCTTGAGAGCCTGCACGACATCCAACAGATAAAGGAGGAAGCACAGCAAACGTTCGATCTTGGCCTGCTCGATCTCGAATCGAAAGCGAAGATCGACACCGTTTATTGGCAGGCCGCGCATCAAATCGTCAACATGCATCGCGGCCTTCGTTATGTGCCTGATGAGGTGAAGCAGCTCGAGACGACGCTGGGCGATCAGTACATCTGCAATTTTTCTGTGTTCCAGTCGCTACTAGATCACTGGGCGCTCGGCCAGTTGTTTCCCATCATGCCCATTCATCGTCTGACTACGCCGCCGGATCGCCACGGTACCATCGTGGATATTACCTGTGACTCGGATGGGAGGGTCTGCAAGTTTACCGATTTGCAGGATGTAAAGGAAACGCTGCCGCTGCACCGGATTCAACCGGGAGAAATATATTATCTGGGTGTTTTTATGGTGGGCGCTTACCAAGACATCATGGGTGATCTCCACAATTTGTTTGGCCGCGTAACAGAGGTGCATGTTTTCCTCGATCCCGACGAAGAATCCGGCTGGTATATTGAGGAAGTGATTGAGGGCAGCACGATTGGGGAAGTTCTTGCAATGACGCAGTGGGACAAAGTCGAGTTGATGCGGCTGCTGAAGTCGCAAGTCGATAACGCTATTAAAACCGATCGCCTTAAGCCCAACGATGCCATGAGACTGCTGGACGATTACGAGCGGCTTTTGCAGGAATATACGTATCTATCTCTCAATGGCGTTAAGCCGCCGCCTCAACCAGGCAATTGGCTGCCGCTAAGTTAATTCTTGTAGCCGCCGACCTCTCGACAGGCAGGCAGGTGAGTTAACCACTTCGTGCAACTTGTCATTCCGAGCGAAGTCGAGGAATCTCTCGGTGTAAACATGACGCAGCTTTCTCCGACCTCGATCAAGGATGCATTGCAAAGCAGCGCTCCGATCGCGGCAATTCAGGCTCAGGGCTGGGCGCGGACGCGGCGCGATTCGAAAGATTTTTCGTTTATCGAGCTGAATGACGGCTCGTCCGTTCGAAATCTTCAGATCATCGCGAAGAACACATTACCGAATTACGCAGATGTGCAACGGCTCACCACTGGCGCATCCATTACTGTCACTGGCGCGCTGGTCGCTTCGAAGGGCAAGGGACAGAAATGGGAACTGGTCGCGGAAAACATCGAGATTATCGGAACGGCTGACGATTCCTATCCACTCCAAAAAAAGGGACACACACCTGAATTTCTCCGCGAAATCGCTCATCTACGCCCTCGCTCAAATCTCTTCAGTAGCATTTTCCGTGTGCGCAGCCGACTGGCCTTTGCGGTTCATCAGTTTTTCCAGGAGCGCGGTTTCGTTTATGTCCATACGCCAATTATCACCGGCAGCGATTGCGAGGGAGCGGGAGAATTATTTCGCATCTCCACGATCGACATCAAAAATCCGCCGCGGAAAAACGGGGAAATCGATTTCGCGCAGGATTTCTTCGCCCGGCCGACTTATCTGACCGTTAGCGGCCAGTTGGAAGCAGAAGCGTTCGCCCTGGCGCTGTCTAAGGTTTACACATTTGGCCCAACGTTCCGTGCCGAAAACTCCAACACCTCACGCCACGCCAGTGAGTTCTGGATGATTGAGCCGGAGATAGCGTTTTGCGATTTGAACGGCAACATGGATCTGGCCGAAGAGTTTGTGAAGTATTTGATCGCAGATGCGAGAAAGCAGTGCCGCGAAGAGATGGAACTTTTCGCCAGATTCGTGGACAGGGAGTTACTTGCCCGACTCGATTTCGTCATTGATCGGCCATTTCAGCGGATTACATATGCCGATGCTGTCGATCTTCTAAAAAAGAGCGGCGAAAGATTTGAGTTCCCTATCGATTACGGGTTAAACCTGCAATCGGAGCATGAGCGCTGGTTGACCGAAAAACATTTCAAATGTCCGGTCACGGTTTTCAATTTTCCGAAGGAGATCAAACCCTTCTACATGCGTGTGAACGACGATGGAAAAACCGTCACCGCGATGGATTTGCTCGTACCTGGCATCGGCGAAATCGTCGGCGGCAGTCAACGTGAAGAGCGACTCGAGATGCTGGAGGAAAATATGCGCCGGCACAACACGGATCCCGCGGATTACAAATGGTATCTTGATCTACGCCGTTACGGTACTGTGCCGCACTCCGGGTTCGGCCTCGGTTTCGAGCGAATGGTGATGTTCATCACCGGCGTTCCAAACATTCGCGACGTGATTCCATTCGCTCGAACCCCCGGCAGCGCCGAGTTCTAGCCGCTTTGTCATCCAACCGAAGTTGAGGGAACGTCTGGGTTTTACTTCAGTCCAGAAATCACCGCTGCGTCTCTTTTATCCTGGTAAACTCAAGCTTTGGACCGCCAGGCTCTTGCAGGACCATGTGGTCGCCGGAAATTTGCAGCTGATAAACTGTCATTGCGAACGGCGTCTCAATTTTGATCCGGTCTTGGTCACCGAATTTGTATCTGCCATGCACGTCGCCGACAAGCACAACACCATTGCTGGAGAATTCCCAAACGGTCGCATTCGCACCTCCCGACATCCGCCATTTGCCAATGATGCTGCTATGTCCGCAGCCGGCTACGATGCATAGCAATGCTGCCGAAGCGACTATCCTCAAGCTGGACTTCGATTGACAAAAGCGAACTCGCATGAAACTCCACGCATGGATTTTGCTCAGAGTGTTTCCTGCGGGCGAGATAAAAGTCGAAAACTTAATTCTTCTTCGGCTCGCGCTGCGGTTCTTTTGATTCTGTGGCTGCGCGCTTCGAATCCCCAGGGCGATACTCTTCCTGTTCGGCGGCGGCGAAAGCTTTTTCCAGCCCGACCATGTCTTCACCAGGACGGAGTGTGTCGAAGGACTCTACTTCTTTGCGCAGTTGCTCCTCAGAATAGTTCGCAGCTTTGATCGACAATCCGATGCGGCGCTCGACTTTATCCACCTTAATGACACGCGCCTCGACTTCCTGACCCACCTTGAGCACGTCTTTCACTTTTGCGATGTGATCTTCACTCAATTGCGAAATATGCACGAGCCCGTCGATGTCGTCCTGCAGTTGCACGAATGCGCCGAAGCTGGCGAGCTTGGTCACTTTGCCCTTCACAAGATCGCCGATCTTGTATTTCTCATCGATCGTCTTCCACGGATCGTCGGTGAGCTGCTTCACCCCGAGACTGATCCGCTGATTTACTTTGTCGATGTCGATCACGACGGCCTCAACTTCGTCCCCTTTCTTAAACGTCTCGCTCGGATGATTGATCTTGCGAGTCCAGCTCAAATCGGACACGTGAATCATGCCATCGATGCCTTCCTCCAGCTCTACGAACGCCCCGTAGGCAGTCATGTTGCGAATCTTGCCCTTAACGCGGCTGCCGATGGTGAACTTCTTCTCGATTTCATCCCACGGATTTGGTTCGAGCTGGCGCAGACCCAATGAAATTTTCTGTTCTTCTTTGTTCACGCCGAGCACCACAGCTTCCACTTCCTGGCCGACGCTCAGAATATCCGAGGGGCGCATGATCCGTTTTGTCCATGAAAGTTCGGAAACGTGGATGAGCCCTTCCACGCCTTCCTCGATCTCAACAAATGCACCGTACGGAACGAGATTTGTGATCTTCCCCTTGATGCGCTGTCCAGCCGGAAAACGCTCTTCGATCTGGTCCCACGGATTCTTCTGAGTTTGTTTCAGTCCCAGCGACACGCGCTCCTTTTCCTTGTTGATGTCGAGCACGACGACTTCCAGTTGTTGTCCCACCTTCAATAACTCGCTGGGATGTCCGAGCCGGCCCCATGTCATATCCGTGACGTGCAGCAAACCATCCATGCCATCCAGGTCGATGAATGCGCCGAAGTCGGTGATGTTTTTCACGGTGCCAGTGACGCGGTCGCCCACGTTTACGCCTTCCATGAATTTTTGTCGTTTTTCGCTGCGCTCCTGCTCGATCACTTCGCGCCGGCTGAGCACGACGTTCTTGCGATCATCGTTTAGCTTAACGATTTTGAAATCGTAGGTGTTGCCGACGAATTGCTGCAAATCCTTTGGCGGAACGACGTCGATCTGAGACGCCGGTAAAAACGCCTCAACGCCGATGTTGACCATCAGGCCGCCTTTGACCACCGATTTCACCTTGCCTTTGATCAGCCCGTCACCTTCAAAAACACCGACGATTTTGTTCCAATTTTGGCGATAGGCGGCTTTCTCTTTCGAGAGAACGACCATGCCTTCTTCGTTTTCCAATCGCTCTAGGAGAACGTCCACCTCGTCGCCGACTTCCAGCGATTCGATGTCATCAAATTCGGTTAGCGGAATGACGCCCTCCGATTTGTATCCCACATCCACCAGTACTTCGCGCGGTCGAATTTCCAAGATCCGGCCCTTGACGATGCTTCCCTCGCGGAAGTCCGGCATCGCCTTCGACATCACGTCCTGCATTTGAATCATAAAATAGTAGGCCTCCCATGGGGTACAGCGGCGCTCTCAATCGAACGCCGATGTTTCCGCGCAGTAAGCAGCGCAAAATGGGGACGGCACAGTAGCCAAATTACCAGCGAAGGTCAAACGCTGTGGCTCACGTTCAATGTTGGGCGTTCGGCGTTGAGCGTTGGGCGTTTCCCCTTTACGTTGAAGTCGATGTCCATCCTACGCTGGTTGATCCTGTTCGTCGCGGCGGCTTCGCTTCGCGCTGAGTCTCCGATTGAACAAAAAGTCCTCGACGCCATCAAATCGCCGGACCTCACCGTCGTCCATCTTTGGGCGCCGTGGTGCTCGAATTGCCAGGCTGAACTCAAGACCGGTGGCTGGACTAAAATCCTTAACGAAAATACGAATGTGAAATTTTATTTCGTCTCGATTTGGAATGATGGACAGGACGGGCGCGCGATGCTGAAAAGATTCAATATTGCCGATCAGCCAAACGTCACAATTCTGGCAGATCCCGGCCCCCGTCGTGGCCAGAGCAAGATCAAACAATTTGCCAGCTTGCCGCTCTCATGGATCCCGACGACTTGGATTTACAAAGACGGTGATCTCCGTTACGCATTAAATTACGGCGAAGTCCGTTTTCCTGTGCTCCAACAATTTCTCGAAGACAGCCAGTCGGAATGGTCGCACAAAGGCGAACCGTCTATCGAGCAAACTTTACATGATTGAGACTTCTGAGGCGTTATCGACTGCGCACGATAAAACGCCCGCAATCCTGTCGCTCATTGGTGACACGCCGCTGGTGGAGATTACGCAGTTCGACGCTGGCCCGTGCCAGCTTTTTCTGAAACTTGAAAATCAAAATCCGGGTGGCTCGATCAAGGACCGAATCGCGCTGTCGATGATCGAAGCGGCCGAGGCCGAGGGAAATTTACAGCCCGGCGGCACGGTCGTGGAGGCTACCGCAGGGAATACCGGTTTGGGGCTGGCGCTCGTTGCCGGCGCCAAAGGCTATCGCGTCTTGCTGGTGATCCCGGACAAGATGTCGCAGGAAAAGATTTCGCACGTAAGAGCTCTCGGCGCCGAAGTGCGGATCACCCGGTCCGATGTGACCCGCGGCCACCCGGAATATTATCAGGACGTGGCCGCACGACTGGCCCAAGAAATTCCGGGCGCGTTTTACGTAAACCAGTTTGGCAACCCGGCGAATCCGCTGGCACACGAGCGCACTACCGGCCCGGAAATTTGGGAACAAATGCGCCACGATGTCGATGCAATCGTCGTGGGAGTCGGTTCAGGTGGAACGCTGACCGGTCTTGGGCGGTTTTTCAATCGTGTTAAACCACGGCGCGGCATCGAAATGGTTCTGGCCGATCCGGCCGGCTCGATTCTTTACGAATATGTCAGGGAAGGCAAGTTCGGAGAGGCAGGAAACTGGGCCGTTGAAGGGATAGGCGAAGATTTTATTCCTGAAATCGCGGACATGTCGCTCGTGACGGAGGCGTTTCAGATTGGCGACGAGGAGAGCTTCGCTACCGTGCGAGAGTTATTGCGCAAAGAGGGAATTTTCGGTGGCTCTTCAACGGGCACTCTGGTCGCAGGCGCGCTACGTTATTGCCGAGAGCAAACGAAACCAAAACGTGTGGTCAGTTTCGTTCCTGACACCGGCAACAAATATCTTTCCAAAATGTACGACGATTTCTGGATGGCTGAGCAGGGATTTATTCATCGCCCACCGCACGGCGATTTGAGCGATTTGATCTCGCATCGATATGAAGCGGGCGAGGTGATCACGGTTGGGCCGGACGATTCCCTTCTTACTGCGTTCAAGCGAATGCGCGATTCGAATGTCTCGCAGCTTCCCGTCGTGGATCAAAACGGGCGCGCCATGGGGATTCTCGATGAATCCGATGTGCTAGTGAAAGTACACCGCGATCCGTTGCACTTTAATGATCCAGTCAAAAGTGCGATGACCGACAAGCTCGAAACACTGTCCCCCACAGCGAAGATCAAGGATCTTCTGGATGTATTCGACCGCGGACGCGTTGCGATCGTGATGGAGGACGACAGATTTCTCGGGCTGGTGACGCGCTCCGACCTGCTCTCGTATTTGCGGTTACACATGCCAAAACAGTAGCAGGCCGAAAGATCGATATTAGGTAGGGGCGATTGACCTCCAATCGCTCGCGCGGGCGGTTCGGGTGAACCACCCCTACCCAGCGAAAGCTAAGAAACGTAAAGAAACAATGAAAAAGCAGCACGAATTTGCAACGCGCGCGATCCACGCCGGTCAGGAGCCGGACCCTTCTACCGGCGCGGTGATAACGCCGATTTATGCGACGTCGACCTACGTGCAGGAAAGCCCGGGGAAGCACAAAGGCTACGATTATGCGCGCTCAATTAATCCCACGCGGCTCGCTTACGAAAAATGCATTGCCGATTTGGAAGGTGGGACACGCGGTTTCGCGTTTGCATCCGGCCTCGCCTCAATGGCGACAGTCCTTGAGCTGCTCGAGAGCGGCTCGCATATCGTAGCGAGTGATGATCTGTATGGCGGCACATTCCGATTGTTCGACCGAGTTCGCCGTCGTTCGGCCAATCTTGATTTCACCTATGTCGATTTAACTAACGCGAAAGATCTCGAGCGTGCAATCAAATCGAACACGCGCATGGTTTGGATCGAAACGCCGAGCAATCCGCTTCTGAAGCTGATCGATCTTGAAGCGATCGGGAAAATCGCGCGCGAGCGCAAGGTTATTTCCGTTTGTGATAACACATTTGCAACTCCATGGATCCAACGTCCGATCGAGGCCGGCTTTGACATCGTGGTCCATTCCGCAACAAAATATCTTAACGGACATTCTGATCTGGTGGGAGGCGCTGTTATCGTCGGCGATAACAAAGAATACGCCGATCAAATTGCATTTTTGCAAAATTCAGTCGGCGCAATCGCCGGCGCGTTCGACAGTTTTCTTGTCCTCCGCAGTTTGAAAACGTTGGCGCTTCGCATGGAGCGGCATTGTTCAAACGCGCTCGAAATTGCGCGTTGGCTGGAAGAACAGGCAGCGGTGAAATCTGTACGTTACCCCGGGCTAAAGTCCCATCCGCAGCACGATCTCGCGCGGCAACAAATGCGCGGCTTCGGTGGAATCGTAACGATCATGTTGAAGACTGACCTTGCCGGAACGAACCGTTTTCTCGAAAACACCCATCTGTTTGCGTTGGCCGAAAGCTTGGGCGGTGTGGAGAGCCTCGTCAATCATCCTGCGCTCATGACACATGCCTCCGTTCCAAAGGAACAGCGCAAAAAACTGGGTATCACCGATTCGCTGGTCAGGCTCTCGGTTGGCGTGGAAGACGTGCGCGATTTAATTGACGATTTGAAGATCGCCCTCGAAGCGATTTGATTTCCGGCAATCGGCCGTGATGGATATCTTCCATCCAAATGGGCAACACATTCGGCCAGCTCTTCCGTGTCACCACCTTTGGAGAATCGCATGGTGGCGGCATCGGCGTGGTGATCGATGGCTGCCCCCCCCGGGTCGAAATCTCGGAATCTGACATTCAACGAGAACTGGACCGGCGTCGTCCGGGTCAAAGCAAACTCACGACACAGCGGAAAGAGGAAGACCGGTGCGAGATTCTGTCCGGCGTTTTTGAAGGCAAGACGCTTGGGACTGCTGTCGCAATTGCAGTTCGGAACAGAGACGCTCGGCCTGAAGATTACATCGAGATTGCAAGCAAATTTCGGCCGTCACACGCCGATTATACTTATGAGGCGAAATACGGAATTCGAAACTGGCAGGGCGGCGGTCGCGCGTCTGCGCGCGAAACGATTGGACGGGTCGCCGCAGGCGCGGTTGCGAAAAGGGTATTGTCTACGTTGCATGCCGACTTCGAGATCGTCGCCTACGTGAAGCAAATTCACGACGTCGTTGCGAAAATTGATCGCTCCGCTGTGAAGATGAAAGACGTGGAGAAAAATATCGTCCGCTGCCCAGACGCCGCGGCAGCGAAACGAATGATATCGCTGATCGAGCAAGTTCGTGACGAAGGCGACTCAGTCGGGGGCGTGATTGAATGCGTGGTGCGTAGCATTGCACCCGGCCTCGGCGAGCCTGTTTTTGACAAGCTCGAAGCAGACCTCGCGAAAGCGATGCTGAGCATACCGGCCACAAAAGGCTTTGAGATCGGCTCCGGGTTTGCAGCGACGCGGATGCGCGGCTCGCAGCACAATGATCCGTTTGAAATGCGGGCTGGAAAAATACGGACAACGACGAACAACTCGGGAGGCGTACAAGGCGGAATCAGCAATGGCGAAGACATTTATTTTCGCGTGGCGTTCAAGCCACCCGCTACAATCGCGCTTCAACAGAAAACCGTCACCACTTCCAAGAAGCAAAGCGAGCTCGCGGCGCGGGGACGCCATGATCCCTGCGTGCTTCCCCGAGCAGTGCCAATCGTGGAAGCGATGGCCGCGCTCGTTCTCTGCGATCATGCGCTGCGGCACCAAGCGATTGGTGGTTGGTCGCAGTGACGCCTGAATCTCAAGCGACGGGTGGTTCGCTGCTTTGGCAAGGAATCTTCATTTCTTTTGCGCTGGTATTGGTTTTGTTCGAAGTCGTGCGTGGCTGGCGACTGGGGTTGCTTCGCCAACTGATGCGGCTTGCAGCACTTGTCGTTGCATATGCGGCCGCATTCTTCGGGGGCAGACTCCTTGTTCCCATCG
The DNA here is from genome assembly GCA_003218475.1 of Verrucomicrobiota bacterium. GTDB lineage: Bacteria > Verrucomicrobiota > Verrucomicrobiia > Chthoniobacterales > UBA10450 > Udaeobacter. The sequence continues at coordinate 25,218 of QHNR01000123.1, forward strand.
TGCGACCGCTTCTGAAAATCCCTGATTTCGTCCTGTCGGCGCTGGGAGGCGCAATACTCGCATTCGTTGCGTACGCAGTGGTGAGCTGCATGGGAGCAATCTTGTTAAAACGAACCGGCGAACAACAGTCGAGGCTCGTGCAACTCATTTACGGAATTGCAGGCGCAATTGTCGGATTGTTTTTCGGCGTGTTCGCTCTCTGGCTGATCGTGGTGAGCGTGCGCGCTGTTGGCGTCGTGGCAGACGCGCAGGTCCGCAACCGATCAGCTGCGGTGCACACCACTCCGGATGGCACATCACATGCTTTGGAGGTCCGGCGGCGCGTTCTCGGGGATGGAAACGAACCATCTGCAGCGTTTGCCGTCTCGTTGGCGCGCTTGAAGAATTCGCTCGAGCTCGGCGCCTTCGGAAACGTGATCAAGCAGACGGATCCCGTTCCGCAAAAGAGTTATGATACACTCTCAAAAGTTGCTGCGGTATTTTCCAATCCGGAACGCGCCCGCAGATTTCTTTCCTTTCCAGGTGCGCGCGAATTGAGTGAGCATCCAAAAATTGTTGCCTTACGCGACGACCCGGAAATTTCTGAAATGATCGCGCAGAAACGTTTTCTCGATCTTCTTCGGGATCAACGGATCATCGCCGCGGCAAACGATTTGGCGCTGGCGGAGCGAATCAAAAAATTCGATCTTCAGGCCGCGCTCGATTACGCCGTTGAGCAGAAATTAACCACGAATAGACACCAATGAACACGAATTCGAAGAGCCACAGCTGCGTCCAAGTTCCTGTTTGTTCGTCTCCATTCGTGATTAATTTCTGACGTGGCAATCAGCTATATCGCTACCATTGGTCTCGAGGTTCACGTCCAGCTCAAGACGCGCTCCAAGATGTTTTGTGTTTCTCCAGTTGAATTCGGAGCCGAACCAAATACGCACACTTGTCCGATTTGCATCGGTTTGCCGGGTGCATTGCCAGTGATGAATCATGAGGCGTTGCGCATGACGGTGCTAACCGGGCTCATGGTCGGGTGCGACATCGCGCCGATCTCCAAATTCGACCGCAAGAATTATTTCTATCCGGACATGCCGAAAAACTATCAGATTTCGCAATACGACATGCCGCTTTGCACGAATGGCAGCGTGCCGTTACACGACCTCGCTTATCCGAAGGACGCGCAGAAAAATATCGTAACGCCAGACAAGGAAGTGCATCTGGTGCGGATTCATTTAGAGGAAGACGTCGCGAAGAGTTTTCATTTCGAGAACGCTACGGGAATTGATTTCAATCGTGCCGGCACACCATTGATGGAGATTGTGACGCAACCGGAGATTCATTCCCCTGAGGAGGCGTTCGCGTTTCTAACGGCGCTGAAACAAATTTTGATCTACGGCAACGTAAGCGACGCCGATATGGAGAAGGGCCAACTCCGATGCGACTGCAACGTCTCGGTGCGACCTGAAGAGCAAACCGAACTCGGAGCAAAAATTGAGATTAAGAACATGAACTCGATCAGCGGCGTGCGGCGCGCGCTTGCTTATGAGATTCAACGTCAAATCAGCTTGCTGAAGAGCGGCGAACGACTCGAGCAGGAGACGCGTGGTTGGGACGATACCGCGGGCGAAACGTTTCTCATGCGCACGAAAGAGTTCGCACATGATTATAGCTATTTTCCAGATCCCGATCTGGTACCGGTGAAAACTGACGTTCTACTGGCCGATGTGCGACAGCGCATGCCGGAGTTACCAAAAGCGAAACGCGCGCGCTTTGTGCAGCAATATCAGGTAAGTCCATACGATGCCGGCGTGCTGGCGAACGATCTGGAACTTGCCAGATATTTCGAAGCGGCGGCCAAAGGTGCAAAGAAACCGAAAAACGTCGCAAACTGGATTCTGAACGATTTGCAAAACGCCCTTACCGCTGCTGGTAAGACCATCCATGATTGTCCGATTCCGCCGGAGGCGATTGATGAATTAGTCAATCTCATCGACGGCGGGAAAATCAGCGGCAAGCAAGGTAAGGAAGTCTTCACGGAGATGTTTGCTGGCGGCAAGCGCGCAGCCGCGATTGTAAAGGAAAAAGGTATCGAGCAGCTGAGCGATTTGAGCGCGATCGAAGCGCTCTGTGACGAAGTGATTCAGGCAAATCCAAAACCAGTTGCAGATTTTAAAGCAGGCAACGTTGCGTCACTGAACTTCCTTAAAGGCCAGGTGATCAAATTGTCCAAAGGGAAGGCGAATCCGCAGCTCCTGGGCGAAATTTTAGAACGGAAGCTGAAAGTCTAGCACAGGCATCTTATCTGGTGCGCCGCGACGAGGGTCGCGTCTGATCCGCCTTCGCGTCCGCAAGAAGCGTCACTCCCAGATACGGGCGCGCCGTCGCTCGGCTCGTTAGCCGTGCAAATCAATCAATCTGCGCGATGGCGCTCATGAATTCGGAGAAATCTTTGCCGTTGCGAGCCGCATGGTTAAGCGCGTCCAGACGCGGATTCATTGCTGCCTCGGGCAGCGCGACGCGACACGAGTATGCTCCGTTTGCGAAAACGATTTCATCCCATTGGATGGAGGAAATCGCGTCATTGAAACGCGCCACCGCCCGGCCACGGAAAAACGCACGTGTGGTCTCTGGCGGATTAAATATCGCGGACTTGATTTCGTCCTCAGTCGTGACGCGACGCATCAAACCTTTGCGCAATACTTCGTAGTACAATCCGCGGTCCAGATCAAGGTTGTGATATTCGAGGTCGATGGATTGCAACCAGGGATCGCTCCACGAAAGTTTTTCCTCTTCCTGCAATGCGTCCAGCAAGAACTTCTTGGCCGCCCAATCGACCCGGTCTCGCGCTGACATCGCATCGCGCTCCAGATCGTTGAGGACATTTCCCCATTCACGTAATATCCACGCCCGCTCCTCTTCGCTTGCGGCCACGTCCTGGCCTTTTGAAGGCGGTCCCAGTCTGCTTGCCGCGCGCAAATAAATCCGCTGCACATCGATAGCAGAGATTTTGCGGCCATCTTTCAATTCGATGATCCAATCGTAGGTTTGATCGCGGCTGATTGATTTGTTGGCATCAACTGGTTGCGCAATCTCGAGGTGAGGCGCTTCTCCGCGCTCAATGAGATCCAGTACCAGCGCGGTGGTCCCGATTTTCATGGCTGTGGACCATTCGCTCATGTTTGAATCGCCGAGAATAACGTGAAACCGGCGATACCGGCTCGCGTCCACATGGGGCTCGTCACGCGTGTTTATCAAGGGTCGCCGGTTCATCGTGTCGATGCTCACGACCACACTGAAAAAATCGGCGCGCTGCGAGATTTGATAAATGCCAGGCTCGCTCTGCCCGCTCTCCGCCTCCACACCCATTTTGCCGGCGCCCGCAAAAATCTGTCGAGTGACGAGAAACGGCAGAATACCGGCGACGATTTGGTCCCACGCAATGTCGCGACGCATCAGGTAATTGTCGTGACAACCGTAACTATGCCCGGAGAAGTCCGTATTGTTCTTGTAGAGGCGAACTTCGTAACCGGACGGCAACTTCTGATTTCGGCGCCGTGCGCATTCTGCAAGAATGCGCTCGCCGGCTTTGTCTTGAGCTACGATCTGACGAAGCGTTGTGCACTCTGGCGTGGAGTATTCCGGGTGCGCGTGGTCGTTGTAGAACCGGGCGCCATTTGAAAGAACAAGGTCGCTTTTTATTTCCTCAAAGCTGAGTGGGCGGCGTTTGTCGATCTCGTAATAGGCTGATTCGTCGGTGTCCTGAAGCAATTCGCGTGCGCGAAACCCGCGCGCGTCCAGATGTGGATCTTCCAGATCGTAATCCCATTTCATCAGCGCCCCGTGCTCGGTGTAACGCCGCACCAGCTCGATCGATTCGGCCACCACGTCGACGGTGTCCGCACCGCTAAGAGTAATGCCGTACTCCGTCTCCAGCCCAAAGACGCGTTTCATCGAATCCTGCTATTCCCAGGTTCTCCAGCGACAGCACGAACGAAAGTCAACTTAAACAGGCGCGGTGCGGCGGCCATTTCCTCCCAGGCATCAGATTACGCCAACGGTTGCGTGTGCACGCGCATCGGAAACCGGTTTCACGGGCGAAATCTTAACGACGTTTTCCGGATCATAGTCGATCAGCTTAAGCCAGTCCTCGGTGATATCGGTCGTCGGGAAAATATCGTTCTCCATGTACTCGGCATTGAATGCGAGTTGCAAATCCGTTTCCCGAATCCCTTCTTCCTGTTGAGTGGCAATAGCCCTTTTGATCGCCATCGCTTTCGCGCGCTCGACGATCGACGCAACGATCGCGCCACTGATGAGATCGCTGCGATAAAGCGTCTCCTTGCGTCCACTGCGGAGCGTTACCTCCAGAAATTTGTTTTCGTCGCGGCGCGCAAACTGCCAGTCCACAAAGCGCTCGATTAGCCGCTCGATGGACGCTCCCAATCCATCGGCTTCTTTCGCAAGCACACCGTCGTAAGGGAGGCTATCGGTGAGATAAATCCGATAGATTTCGCGCGCCCCCTGCTTGTCTGGCCGATTGACCTTGATCTTTCGATCGATCCGGCCCGGGCGCAGAATTGCCGGGTCAATCAGATCTGCGCGATTGGAAGCAAGGATAATCACAACGTCGTTGAGCGAATCGATACCGTCCATCTCCGAGCAGAACATCGGCACCAGTGTCGAAAGAATATTCGAGTGGCGCGACGCGCGGCGCGTTCCGAGAATCGATTCGGCCTCGTCGATAAATAGAAACGGCATGTAGCCTTCGCTTTTCTTCTCGCGAGCGGTGGCAAAAATTTCGCGCACCATTCGCTCCGATTCGCCCACCCACATGTTCAGAATCTCGGGACCTTTGACGTGCATGAAGTATTCGCGCATTTCGGTTCCGGTTGTTTCCCGAAGTTGCTTCGTCAAATTATAAGCAGTCGCTTTTCCAATCAGCGTTTTCCCGCAGCCGGGGGGACCGTAAAGCAGAAAACCTTTCGGCGTGGCGTGCTGAAATTTTTGGAAAAGATCAGGATGCAACAGCGGCAGCTCGATGGCGTCTTTGATTGCCTGGAGCGCTGTCTCCTGGCCTCCAACCTTTTCCCACGGCAGGTCGGGCACACTGTCGAGATAATATTCGTGCGACTTCGTGCTCGAGAGCATCTCCAACGCCATCCGGTAATTTGAGTCGACACGGACTTCGTCGCCTGACTTCAAGGTAGAATGAGCAAGATCAGCCGAACGCTGTAACACCATCGATTGCAAGCCGTGCTCCGATCCCACGCGCAATCGGTCCTTGCCAATTACTTCGGTAATTTTTGTCACCGGACCAGCTGTCTCAAATCCAAGATCACCGACAATCACGAAGGCTTCATTGACAAGCACGCGCGTTCCTTTTTTCAATTTCGCAAGCGGAATGCGTGGATCGATATTGCAGAAGTAATCCGCGCCTCCCACGACGATGTGCGCGGTTTCCTTCGAAGTGGCGCCGAGAAATGTGCCGATCCGGTTTGCTGGCGAAGTCACTTTCTTTATGACTTCCTCGAGCTTCTCGATTATCCTGCGCGCCTCGACCATCGTCTCCTGCTGATCGAAAATCTGTGGCCGCAGTTCCAGCAGGTCGCGCCGAACTGGATCGCCTGGAGGCAGCGAGGAAATCACTCGATCAAACGAGTCAATGAGATTGTCCGGAGCCGAGTCCCCAACCCCGTCCTCAAATCCCTCGCTGCGCTTGTCGCTCATTTATGGTTTGGGTCAATCCGCCGAACCAAGCCTCACTATAGCTTCATCAGGCGCATTCGCAATCTTCACGCACGAAACAATTTCGGAGTTCGACGCTATCCCCATACAAAATGTTCAACCAGGACGTCGATCTGTTGTTGCGCAAGACCGAGTTTCTTCACTCGCGCTGACGCTCTTACTTAAAAAATTGTGAGCGCAAGCAACCGAGCGCGAATAGTTGCGGCTGAGGATCGGCGCCACTACACTTTTGTCTTCCGCGAGGAGCCTTAGCTCAATTGGTTAGAGCGCCGCCCTGTCACGGCGGAGGTTGCGGGTTCGAGCCCCGTAGGCTCCGGAATTCGGCAAAGATCACCGTCGCATGATGTGAATGGCAAGAATGCGGCCCTGATGACGCGCGAGCAAGTAATCCACAAAATCGCCAATGATTGAGTTGGGCTTGTTACCCAATTTCGTTACGACCCGGCAAATCAAAGTGCGGCTGCGTCCGTGCCATTCGAGATTGATTGCACCGTGAAGGTCACGAGCGCTATGAATCTTCGCCCAACCATGCGGACGTCCGGGCTGTTTGGCCCAGACTTTGATGAAGCCAAATTTCGGCTCCAACTGGGGATCATTCATAATCTTGTGGCGCAATGATTCGGGACCCTTTGCTATGACCTGGATCACCGTTTGCATTCACGAAAAGACTCAGCAGGAAATCACTCCATTTGCAATGTTTCTTTCACGCGATACAAGGATCGTACCCGCGAGCCACAACAGCATCGCGCAGACACGATTGTCTGCGTCACGACAGCAACGAGCGGTACATGACGTAAACATCGACGTATCCTTTTTCAGGATGCCGAAATGCGCCAGGCAAAGTGCCGACAATTTTGAAACCAAGCTGTTTCCAGAGATGAATTTCTCGCACGTTGGTGGAAACCACGAAATTGAATTGCATGGCGCGGAAACCCATTCGACGCGCCTCGTTCAAACAGTGCTCGGCCATTCTGCGTCCTACTCCAGCACCCTCGGCGTCTCGTTCGACCATGAAAGCGGCGTTGGCGATGTGAGACCCGGGACCCGATTGATTCGGCCTCAAAATGTAAGTGCCGACGCCGCGACCGTTTTCTTCTGCGACGTAAGTATGAGTATCGGCTCGAAACCAATAAGCCAGTGCCTCCTCGCGCGGCATTTGCGGGTTAAACGCGTATGTATCGCCTGCCGCAATGATCTTATGAAAGATGTTCCAGATTGCGTCGTGGTCTGCGTCAATTGCCGGACGTATTTCCATGCGTAATCCAAATGTAGCGCAACCCCAGCGGCTAACTGAGCGCGGACCAAGCAGCAACACCTGCAACTTTCTGTTCCGCGCGCCACGGTGCTTCGGTGTCTCGGCCAAAACTCTGTATCGGACGCCGCAGAGGTTCATTAGACTGCGTGAGTATCACGGCTGCATCGCGGTATGCATCGCGCTCGATGAGAACACCCGTGCGAATACGATGTGTCTGCAAAGATTTCTCAATCACGGAGCGAAATAGCCGGCCTTCAAAAGCGTGCGCACGGATGTGCGGATTTGCAACAGAAGCCGGATCGATCTGGCTTCCGACCACAAGAGCAGCACGCTTGATAGTGAAATTTTGCTGCCGATAGCCCGCGAGAAGTTTCGCAATCGATTTTTCCGTAACGTGTCGCACTACCTCCACGCGCCGACTTATTTTCTTCGTATCGGTTTCCAGCCGTTCCATGGCGGCGTGATATGGCTGTCGGGTTCCAGGAAGCTGCGGATCGGAGAAATCGATCCGCTGGTCATCGCACAGCCGAGGCGAACGAGCGGAGCCGTTAAGCAACACCGCAGCCGCCCAGCCGGATTTTACTCGACACCCCAGCGCGGCATGCGGCTTCATCTCGTTTGAAATGTCACCGGAACTGTCGCTTGCCATCCCTGGCTAGGGGCGGATTTCCATTGCCGAAAAGTTTTGATCGCCGCCTGATCAAAGTACGGGTTCCCCGTCGATTTAATGACCTGCACGTTCGTTACGTTTCCATTTGGATCAAAAGACAGACGGAAGCGACCCGTTCCCGAAACGCCGCCCTGCGAGACGCCCGGCGGAAAAGCTGGCACAGGCGCGTAGAGCAATCGCGGTTTCGGTGTTGGCTTTGGCGTGGGGAGTGTCTCGGCCGTCGCCGGCCAGCGGGCCTCGGTAGCAACCGCAACGCGAGATAACAACGACTCAAGTGCACCGGTAGGACGAGCGGTAGTTTTTTCACCCGTTGCCGTGACAACACCAACGACTTCGCCATTCTCGTTTACAACAGGAGATCCGACCGAACTGGGAGGAGAGGCGGCCGCGATTTCCAAACGATCGGGTTGTTGTGCAGCAATTGTCACTTCACGAGCGATACCGTCATTTACAGCCAGTGCGCTGCCGACTACAACAACGCGCGTGCCGACAGACAGATTGGCGCTTTTGTTTAGCCCGACGAAGGGCACCTTCTTGGCGTCAACCTGCAGAACCGCCAGATCCAATTCTTTCGAAGCCGCGAGAATCCCGCTGACGTTATAGATTCCGCCGTCCTGTGTCTTTGCGACGGCATTGACGCCTCCATCGATTGCTCGCTCGGTTGTGACAAGTCTGCCGTCTGCTGAAATAAAGAAGCCACTCTCCGTTCGTAACAAATTTCCCTTCTGATCAAAGACCGTCACCCAAATTACCGAAGGCTGCACCGTTGTTTGCACTTTCGCTAACTCGGGCGAAGCAGGCTCATTGGGTTTTGCTTGGGCCGCGGGAGTGACTGACGAGATACGGGCCGGCGATTGAGGCGCGGAAGTCATCGGCGGCACTGATGATGACTGCGTCACGGGGGACTTGCCGATAACCTGGCTCGTCGATTTTCGTCCGCCGGCCACGCTCACGATCACCGCCAAGCAAACCGCGTATCGAATAATTGGCCGCAACTGTCTCATTCGGGGTTCAAAACCATTACAGTGTGAAACACGGGTGGCATCTTAATCAAGACCGCGAGAACTAATTCCGCTTGAAATACTGAATGGCGCGTTCGTGTTTTTTCGCCGCAGCCCTCGTCTTGAACGTGCCGAGATTTCTTCGTTTGCCCGCCTTGGGATTTTTCTTCCGCGAATACAGTCGATACTTGTCCGCTTTCAGCTTCCTGATCATGACTCCATCGAATATTCGCAGGCAAAATGGGCTCCGCGCGTTGAATTGTAGGGCAACCTCCTCAGTCGCCGATTTAAGACACGCAGGCGGAGCGGCCGCCTACAAAGGCTTGGGCGAACGGTTCGAAACCCAAAGAACGACCAACGCAGCGAGAATCCCAAGATTCGTCGCCAGGTGACTAGGAAAGCTCCAGTTCTGGCTGGCGTGACCGAAACAGCCGCAGGTGATGTCAAGTCCGCGAACTTTTGCCGCGATAGTCACGAGCGTGAACATAAGAACAAGCGCCATCAAGATCGATAGCGCGCCGCGATACAACAAACGACCAACCAGCGCGAAGCCGCAGAAAATCTCCAGCCAAGGCAGATAAAAGGCCAGTGCGACACTGATTGGCCATGGGAAAATCTTGTAATTATCGATGTCGCTGGCGAACTGAACTGGATCGAGTGCTTTGATCGCGCCGGCATAAATAAAAACGCCCGCAACGATAAGATCTACAATGCGCCGAAGGATGTTTGATGTCCGATTTTTGACGTTTGATGTGCTTGCGTTTCCAGAAAGTTGGACGTTGGATGTTGAAAGTTGAGCGTTGGGCGTTTTACTCATCTCTTCTTGAACCATGCTTCCCATCCGCCTTCGAGCACGAACACATCAGAAAGTTGCGCTTCCTTGCGTAGGCGTCGGGCAACCTCCCGGCTAGCATTGCAACTGAGGCTGCTGCAATAAACGACGACTTTTTTTCCCGGCGACCACACCGCCAGGAATTGCGGCAGTAATTCGTTCCATCGGTCTTCATTTAAGGACAGCGCGCCTGGAACATGATCGCGTGCGAACTCTTCATCCGGGCGCGCATCCACCCAGATAACGTTTCCCGCCCATGTGCGTGCTTGATCGACGGTAACCAGTTCCGACGGCGGAATTGACGATTGCCACGATATTTTTTGGCGAAAATAAACCGCCTCGCCCAGCCCGGGAATGAGCGCGAGCGCTGCCAGAATAAGGATCTGGCGGATCAGCGAAGATCTCACTACTTATTGAACAACCGGGGAATTGGTGATGCGCGCAGTGGCGTAAAAGATCTTCTGTGAATCCTCCGGTTGAATCGTCAGAGTCGAAGCAACAAGGTTCTTCGTTTCCTGAGGTTGGACGTCGATTTTGAACTCGCCGTTACCCTTTTCCTCCACTTTGGTTTGAAAATCCGGACTCGATGACGTGACCTTGATATGCTTCACGGTAAACTCTTTGCCTACCTTCACGGTGATCGTCTTCGGGTCCGGCTTGTCGCCTTGTTTCCAGAAAACAAATGTCGGGGTGATCTCCAATTGCTGCGGGATAATCGTCTTGAGCGTGAGGACCGTCTTCGAGTTCGCGGCTTCGTCGGTCT